>JANLUN010000395.1:0-5760 GCA_031363505.1 Planctomycetota bacterium
CCCCCTTTCTTCGAACGATCGCGCACGGAGGGCAGCGATCCTATTTCTGGCGGGAAATGGCAAGTGCGCCCTTCGGGCCGAGACCGGAACACCCTAAGAGACCGCTTGCCTTTCAACGACGAGGAGACCGAGCCCATGCACCACGTGAGGAAACAGAATGCCCGGAGGCTGGCCGCGCTGCTCTCTCTGTGGGAGCAGGCAATTCAGGACCCGATCCTGACGCTGACCGTCCACGAGATGCAGGAAACGGGCTTCACGGACGCCTTCGTCTGCTTGGGCGGGACGCTCGGACTCGATGACTGCAACCAGCCGGACTTCTACCTGGGCGTGGTCATGGGCAACCGGCGGCGCAGCGCGGTCCCCCCTGGCGCGCTGCTGGAGAGCGACGACTCCGCCCATTCCTATCGCTCGGACGAGGGGGAGCGTTTCCCCGCGGCCGCGACCCGGACCGACGCCAACAACAGCATCGCCGAGGACATGACCCTGGTCGATCACGACTACCACTTTGGGCAGTCGTTCAAGCCCGACGCGATCACCCGGCAGTTCGCTGCCGGAACGGACGTCATCGACCTGAGCTTCATCGTCCGGGATCAGGACTTGACGGCCGCGACGAGCTCGCCCTACGGCGATGACGATCTGGCGTTCATCCATCCCAACGGCTCGGGCCGCGTGGATCTCGCAGTGGACCTGGCGCACTGCGCGGATGGGACGACGGACGGCGTCAACGTCGTCGGCGTCAACACCTTCGCCTGTGCACCCACGACGGAAGACTCGGCGTTCACGATCCTGGTGGGCGGCGGCCGCGGGCCGAGTGGCGACTTCGGTGAGGACAGCAGTGACGTGGACGTCCGGTTCTCGGTCAACCTGTTCGTGCCGGACATCGAACCGCCGGTCATCACATGCGGTACGGCGGACGGAATCTGGCACGCCACCGACGTCAGCATCGCCTGCACGGCGGCGGACGAGGGCTCGGGGCTGGCAGACCCCGCCGATGCGTCGTTCGTGTTGTCGACCAGCGTGCCGCCCGGCACCGAGACGGCCAACGCCTTCACCGACAGCCGCGAGGTCTGCGACGCGGTGGGCAACTGCGCGACGGCGGGCCCGATCGGCGGCAACCGGGTCGACAAGAAGGCGCCCGAGATCGTCATCGTCGCGCCGGCGGCGACCGAGTACACGCACAGCGACACCCTGGTGCTCGACTACAGCGTGACCGACGGCGGCTCCGGCGTCGCCGCGGTGACGCCCACCATGAACGGCGACAGCATGCTCGCGGGCGACGGGTTGCCCAGCGGCCGTGCGCTCCTGTTGCTGACGGCGTTGCCGCTCGGTGACCACACCTTCGCGGTGGGTGCGACCGACCAGGTCGGCAACGTGAGCCCGACGGAATCGGTGACGTTCTCGATCGTCGTCACGCCGGAGAGCCTGATCGAGGCCATCACGATCTTCGAGGGCCTGGGCGACATCGAGTCCAAGCTGGTCAAACCCCTGCTCGCAAAGCTCCAGAACGCCGCCAAGAAGTTCAACTCCGGGCAGTGCACACCGGCGGAGAACATGTATCGCGCCTTCATCAATCAGTCGCGGGCGCAGACGGGCAAGGCGATCACCGCGTTTGCGGCCGACATCCTGATCGCGGACGCGGAGTACCTGATCGCGAACTGCCAGTGAGTTGCTGACCAAAGCGTCGCGCGCCTGCGCATGGCCCGCGACATCCGCGAATCCTCCGGGAGAATCTGGAGAGCGCAGCCTGATGCCTGGACAAATGGGTTCCGGCGAGCGTGGCGGGGCGAGCCGCATCGGCCGGCCCGACGTGGTGTCGCCGAGCGCCGTCGCTCAGTCGGTGCCGTCTATCCGCACCTTCTGTGCCGCTCCGTGCCGTTCCCTGCAGAGAGACAAGACGCAGCTCCGCGTCATTCCTTGCGCCCGCGACGATCTTCGAACCTGGGGATCGGGGGTTCGAATCCCTCTCGGCGCGCCAGTCGTTTCGCGCGTTTACGGCGAGACGCGCCACCGACCCCTGGGGCTCACTGCACGGATTCTCGAGACGATCCCGTCGTCTCGATCGAGTTTCTGGCGACGGCGGCGGACGGCAGTGGACGGCACCGCACTTCGGTGTCGATGCGACCGAGCCGGGGCGATCCGGGACGCGGCTCGACGCGTAGGAACAAGAAGCTGTCGTTTGGCGATGGCGATGGCTTCCAGCTCGGCGTGGAGTGTCAACGATCACCTGCAATTGGTCCCTCCCCGATCATTTGAATCTCCCCCCTGGCGCCGAAGCTCATAGTCTCGCCCGAGTGCAGGGAGATCGCTGGTTTTTTCCAGACCTCATCCCGCAGACCACGCGCCGTCTCGACTGTCACACGAGCGCGTAGCTAAACTCGATCGCAGCCGCCGCGAGCGGCGCCAAGAGGCCGGGCGCCGTGAGCGGGAGGTCGAGCGCTGGGGCGGCGGGCAGCGCCGATCTCGCGCGCTCGTAGAGCGCGAACGCGGGCTGGTTCGCGTTCATCGAAGATGCGTAAAGGAGCCCCTCGATCCGGGGGTAAGCGGAGTAGATCGCGCGCGACCAGGCCCTTGCCTTGGCCCGTGAGCCCGCGTGAATCGCCATCGATACACCGGCCCGCGTTGGCCACGTACCCGTCAGGTCGAGGAGCCGGACATCCCGCGTCAGTCGAAACGCGGCGAGCGCGGGCGCGTTCGCCCTGCGATCGATCACGCGCGCGTCCTGGAAGACTTCGGCGAGTGAGGTCGGGCCGGACTCCGACGCGTAGAGAATCGCTCGGGTCCGGTGGCGCTTCGCGGGCGGCGGATGATGGTCGAAGCGCGCATTCGTGGGCCCGAAGGAGCGGAACCCGTTCCACCGCGAGGGATGCGCGCCGCTGCGGAAGTGGATGCGCCAGAGGAGCGTGCCGGACCGCAGCACGTGGATCGCGGGCGTGATCCTCTGGAGTGTCGCGACCGGAGGCGCCGGTGTCAGGCGATCGGCCACGCGCGGAGTTGCCGGCGATCAGAGGCCCGCAGCCAGCTCGGCCACGACGTCGGGATCGTTCCCGCACGCGAGCCACTGGAGCGGCGTCAGCGCCTCAGCCTTCCCTTCCTTCGTCTCGAGATCCGGGTTGGGCGTCTGGAACCAGCGATGCACGGCGACCGGACTCAGGTTCTCCGGCATTCGCGGCAAGACTCGATCGATCCCAGGGACGAGTCCCTTGCGCGCGAACTGGAACGCCGGAAGCCGCCACTCGTCGCCCACCTTGATCCCGTAGAGCGCCCGCTGCGCGAGGCGCTGCCGAATGCGGCTGTCGTTCACGCCGAGCCGCTTCGCCGCTTCGTGCGTCGTGTGCGCCGTCTCGCGAAGGACGGCGTACTCGAAGGCGGCGCGCGCAATCGGATCCTCGAGACCGAACTCCAGGCGATCGAGCGCGAAGCCGCCTCGCTCGAGCATCGCGACTTGCTTCGCCGCGAGTTCCTTGCGCGGATCCGGGTAGGGCCGCTGGAATCCGCTCTCGACGAGCGCAATATCCATCGCCCGCGCGACCTCCTCTTCGGAGGCGCGGACTCCATGGCTTTCGAGGACTCGGGCGACGGCTCCCACGGCGATTCCTTGTCGTTAGTACGCGTTAGAGGCTATCGGATCTCGACGCTTGAGGCCAGAGGTGGTTCTCGATCTCGGTCTGTGGCTGGGAATGCAGCCTCCTGTCGCAAGCCGCCGCGTTCCAATGGTTTCCTTCGGCTCGGCGGACGAGGGAGCAGGACTGTCGGTGCTCTTCGTCTCGCGGGGCTTTCGTCTTGGCGGAGCAGGCGGGGTCCATCCGAGGCCGCCGCTCGCGACGAGCATGAGGCGCTCGCAGAGTTCAGGATGTTGTTACGCGAGCTGCATCGCGCCGCCCCCGCCGCGCGATTGCCCGACGAGCGTCGCGCTCTCGACGCCGAGCGCGCCCAAGAGCAGGTCGCGCAGTCCGCTCGCATACGCGCCGAGCGAGTAGTCGCCGATCGGTGAGCATAGTCCGTACAAGCTGGGTTTTTTGCCCGATAACGAGATCTATGTCAATTTCGGGCTGTGCGCGAGAGCCAACGGGTGGCGGCGCTCGCTTCGCTGGATATTCGTGCCAGGCCGCGCCACTCTCGCAGGCCGTGCTGAAGGCGCTCTCGGCGCCGAGCGGAAGGAGCAGGATGCAGCGCAGTCAGCGGTTCGGAGCGATCGACGGTCGCGTGTGGCTCGGCTTGCTGTCGATGGGCGCTTGCGTTCTCTACGCGGAAGCGGTGCGCGCGCAAACCGCGCAAGACAAACACCATCTGACGGTACAGTTGAAAAACTGCGCAGGCGACGCCGAGGTAGACCGGTTCGACGGCCACGCCGAAGCGTTCTGTCAGGGTGGCGTGCAGGGCACCAACCCGAGCTTCTTCATTCACGAGGGCGTGGCAGACGGCGATTCCGGGTTGCTGTCGATCTTCTCGAGGTTCTCGTCGCTAGGAGGCGCCGGGGACCCGATCTTCGTCAGGTCGGACCCGCGCTCGGTGGCCAGCATCGAGGAGTCGATCGATCCGGGCAATACGCCGAGCGGCCCGGTGACCATCACCGCGCGGTTCAACTGGGACGGTTCGGGATCCCTCGTCGACGGCTCCGGTGACACCGATAGCGGTTCGGTCAGCGCGGGGCTGACCGTGAACAACTGCTCGGTGTTCTTCCAGCAGGGGTTCTATTCAGACCCAGTCATCTCCGAGCCCGGCGAGGAGGTCGTGAACTGCTCGCAAACCTTCTACGTCACGAGCATCGGCGAGGCGAGCGCCGGGCTGCTGAGCGTCACGCAGACCATCGCCAACCCGGCCGCCGTCCCGACGCGCTTCTACGTGACGGCTTCGATTTCCGGAGAGGTGAACCAGGTCTCTACGCTCGAGTACTTCGACAGTGGCGAGTGGGAAGCTTCGGGCCACCTCTCGATCGAAGTCTCCGGCGTGGACTACACCTTCTCGTCGCCGACCTTCCTGACGGTTCCCGAGCCCGGCGAAGCAGCGCTCGCCGCGTCGGCGATCGCTGCGCTGGCGACGCTCGCGAGGCGACAGGCCCGATGAACTCCGTTCGCCTTCGGCTCGCTGCGCGCTCCGCTTGCGGTCAGTGTTCGCGTAGCTCCAGCCGCCCGATCTGGTTGCGATGGACTTCGTCAGGCCCGTCGGCGAAGCGCAGCGTGCGCGAATCGGCGTAGAACGACGCGAGCGGGAAGTCCGCCGACAGACCGGCGGCACCGAAGACCTGGATCGCGCGGTCGAGCACGCGCAGCGCCATCGCCGGCGCCATCACCTTGATCATCGCAATCTCCTTGCGCGCGTGTCTGTTCTCAGAATTCATCCGCGACATCTGATGGCTTGATCGTGGGCGACGAAGCTGCCCATCACGACGCTCCGCGCCAGGCGTAACGGTGGTGGAGACCTCCGACGCGTGGAAGACCGACAACTCGCGCACCAAAAGAGGGCCGAGACTCCACGGGTCGACCGATCGGTGCATCTTCAATCGAGGTATGGACTCGATCCGCGTTGTATTAATCGACGTATTCGCGGAGCAGCCGTCTTAGGTGGTCTTCGTTCAAGACGACGACGTGATCGAGCAGCTCTCGGCGAACGCTTCCGACGACCCGCTCAGCGGTTCCGTTCTGCCATGGGCTTCGGAACGCCGTCCGCTTCGGATCTACCCCGAAACCCTTGATCGCGCTCGTGACTGCGGGCGAGAAAATCGCGTCGTTGTCGTAGATCAGGTAGCGATGGGTCGGTTCG
>JANLUN010000406.1:0-2665 GCA_031363505.1 Planctomycetota bacterium
CGCACGTAGTTGCGGTAGCTCGCGAAGATCTGCAACGCCAAGTCCAGATAGCGCCGCTTCTTGCTCACCAGCCACGACTGACGGCGCAGCCGTCCCATCAAGTCGCGCGCGATCGCCTCCGTCTGATTGATCGCGAACAAGGGATTGTCGGTCGTCCGCGGCAAGAGGCTGCTGGTCGTGCGGTGCACCAGGCGCTTGCTCCCAAACACCTGCTTGGCGAGCGCGACGTAGGAGGTCTTCTTGTCGGTTTCCAGCACGACACGGCCAAGCTTGCCCGCCATATCGGCGCCTCGCTGGAGCGTGCGCAGCGCACGCGACCGCGACTGATCGCGGCGTTTTCCAAGCCGTTTCTCGTCCCGCTCGAGCGCTCGCCGGCGCGCGTCGGTCATCGTGCCTCGGGGCCGAATCGTCGCCGACTCGGCCCACACGACGAAACGTGAATCGCGCTCGATCAGCACCGGCACGCTCAGTGGCCGCGTATTGCGCCGGCCCTCAAAGGTCTCGAGCTCGTCGAACTGAAAGCTCGACCCGTCGGGAAGCGCGCCGCGCAAGTTGAGGTTGAGGCGCCGCAGATGACGCGCGATCTTTCGGAACTTCAGCTCGCAACAACGCCGGCTGAGGCCGAGGTTTCGCGAACTCTGTCGCAGACCGACACCCGAGGCCAGCGATTGGAACAGGCGCGTGTTTAGGTCGGGCCTGTGATCGCGGAAGTCGGCGCGAAAAGTCTGACGCGAAAACGTGCGGCGGCACGCGCCGCATCGAAATCGTGGGATCGGATGGGGACGGCAGCGGGCGCGGTAGTGACCGTGACGATGGAACGCGGATGCGTGGGGCTCGAGGTGCATCCCGCAGCTTCGATAAGGACAACGCGGCGGCTTGAACATGGATCGCTGGGCTCCTGACAGACCGGGTACGAGGGCCTGCTTCGAAGGCCGATCGAAGAACGAGCCGGCGGTTTCGGGCGCTTAGCACGATTCCTGCGTCCGATGACACAGCAATGCCAGTCAGTGCATAAACTCTCGGGCCGTGAGCCGCGAGCGAGACACCGAGCAATCCCTCTCGCCTCTCCACGACGTCGCGCGTCCCGCTCGCCGCGAGCAAGTCCGGGGTGGACAAGTCGAGTCAGGCTTCGCGCCGCTCGCTCCGCGCGCCACCGGAGAGATCCTCGACGCCGCGATCGAGCTCCTGTGTGGGCGCGCCGCGTTGTTGATCGGCGTGTGTGCTCTCCTGTGGCTTCCCGTGCGGATCCTGCAACCCATCTTCGGGGTTCAGCCGTGGGAGCCGGGCGCCGACATGAACGCGCTGCTCGGACAGCTTGTCGGCACAGCGTTCCTCGGGCTCGCCGGCGCTCTCATGCAGAGCTTCGCGAACGCGGTCGTGACGATCCTCGTGTTCCGCGCGGCACAGGGCGAGCCCCAGGGCGTCGCGTTCGCGTTGCGGCGCGCGGTTCGGCGTTTCCCGGGCCTGCTCGTGATCGCGATCCTGACCGGAATCGTGTCGATGATCGGAATGGCGCTGTGCATCGTTCCTTACTTTTTCGTCGCGTGGAAGTTCGCGCTCGCGACGTCGATCTATGCCATCGAAGACGTCAGCATCGCGGAGGCGCTGCAGCGCAGCTTCACGCTCAGCATCGGAAGCTTCCTTCGCTGGGCGGGCATCACGATCGTGACGTTCGTGCTCGTGATCCCGTACTCGGGTCTCGTGGGCGGCGTCGATCACCCGCTCGTGCTCGGGTGGCTGAGCGAATCGGTCCACGTCGATCGGATCGTCATAACGATCGTGATCGTCGTGTGCACGTCACTCTTCATGGGCGTCGCGGCAGCGGGCACTGGAGTCATCACGACGGTTTTCTACATCGACTGCCTCGTGCGCCGCGAGGGACGTGACTTGCGCGCACGCGTCGCGAGTCTCGGCGCGGCGGAGTCGCCCGCGCACGCGCGAGAATCGGGAACGCGCACGTGATCGGGCTCGCACAGGAGAGCGCAGCCGCCGCGCCCGCCGCACAGGCTTCGATGGATTCCGCGCACGCGGAGATCCGCCAGCGTACGGCCGAGATCCTGGCGCGTCCGGAGTTCCGCCCGCGTGCACGCGGAGTCACGGACTGGCTCGGCGAAAAGGTGAGCGAGTTCTTCGAGTGGCTCGGTGATCTGTTCGACTTCGACGGCGTCCGTCTCCCGATCCCGATCGAAGTGCTGTACGGGATCGGGATCGCGATTCTGCTCGTCGGTGTGATCTTGGTCGTCCGCAGGCTGCTCTCCACACGGCGCAGTCCGAAATCGGACGTCGTCTCGGAAGCAGCCGCACGCGCCGCGCGCGCGGCGGAGTTGCTCGCGGAAGCGCGCGCCGCCGCGCAGCGCGGCGATCTCACGTCGGCGGCTCGGCGCTACTTCTGGGCGCTCGTGATCGGGCTCTCGGAGCGCGGCGCGATCGAGTACCGCGCCGCGTGGACGTGCCGAGAAGCGCTCGAGCGTGGCGCGCCCGCCGATGAAATCCGCGTGTTGCTCGCACCGCTCGTTCCGCGGCTCGACGCTGTCAGCTTCGGACGCGCGCCCGTGCACGTGAGCGACGTCGACGAGCTCGCCTCGCTGTGCGATCGCTGGCTGGCGGGGAGCTCCACGTGAAGTGGTCGCGTCTCGAGCGCGCCGGCGCGATCGCGATCGCGGGC
>JANLUN010000412.1:0-3889 GCA_031363505.1 Planctomycetota bacterium
CGAGCGGTTGTATTCGTAACCGTCGGGGTTGACGCAGGGCACGATCACCGTCTGCCGCGTCTCGACCATGCGCTTCGCGGTCGGATCCGTCGGATAGCGCGACGCGATCCAATCGACGAGCAAGAGCAGCGATTCGCCGCCCATCGGCTCGCGCGCGTGGTGCAACGCGTCGAACCACGCGACGGGCTCGAGCGGGTCGTCGCTGCCCGGGTTGTCGGAGATTCGTATCGCGTAGATCGGTCGTCCTTGGACCGACGTTCCGATCGAGTACTTCGGCGACACGATCGACGGGTACGTCGAGGTCAGGCGATCGAGCTCGCTCACGATCTCGGCCAGCGTGCGAAAGCCGCCCATCGATCCCGCGCCGAGCGCGAGGTTCGGCGCGGCGGCCGCGCGGCGGGCGTAGAACGTCGCGAGATCGCGCTGCACGACCGTCACTTCGAATCCGAGAGCCGTGAGCCGCGCGACTTCGGCCGAGTCGGCGTAGATCCGGGCGCGACCCACCGTGCTGCCGTGGTCGTCGGGATCACTCGCGGCGTCGAAGAGGCGGGCGAGCTCGTCCGGACTGGTGATCGCCACTTCGCAGAGGTGCTTGGGCGAGTTCGTCGGCCGCTGCGCAGCGATGAGCGGGAGCAACAGCGGGATGCAAAGCCATTTCATAGTAGGGGGGATCTCTGAGGGACAGCGCGACGGAATGATCTCGAGGTGGGTGTCGTCATCCGCGAGAGCGCGGTTTCTTGTCACGAAAGTAAGGCGTCCGCGAGAAGAGTCTCTGACGCCGCGCGGGGCGTCGCAGGTTCCACGCGGCGGGTCGAGGGTCACCCGTGCGATTGCTTCGAGCCCGATGCCGGCGGCGCAGGTCGCAGCATGTGTTCTTCGAGCGCGCCCTCGGCACGCACGCGCACATCGGTCTCCGCGTAGAGACGCTGCATCGTCGACTGTGGCAGCTGCATCCGTTGCAGGAGCAGATCCGCGAGGAACGAGATCGGCGCGGTCGCGGGCAAGTTCATCAGCTCGGGGCAACGTTCGAGGATGGCCTGCTGCAAGCAACGACGGAACTTCGGCTCGAGCTCATCGGGCACCGGTGTTTCATGGACGGGTTCCGTCTGCACCTTGCGGTACAAGCGATCGCTCGGCTTCTCGCGGATGTGCACACGCTTCAAGCCGATCAAGTAGATGAGGAAGCGCCCGTCCTTCATGCGCTCGTGTCGCGCGATCTCGCCGAGCCCGGCGGTGTGGAACACGGGCGGCATGCCCGGACACGAGCCGTCCAAACCTGGCGCTCCCGCTTCGAGCTGCGTGCCCATCACGAGGCGCCCCGGTCCGTCGAGCAGATCCTCGATCATCTGCCGGTAGCGCGGCTCGAAAACGTGCAGCGGCATCACGCAGCCGGGGAAGAGGAAAACGTTCGTCAGCGGGAAGAGCGGCGCGATCGTACAGCCCTCTTCGTCCGCGGGTTCTCGGGGGAGGGGATCCATCGCGTGTCGATCGGGGTGGCGAGCTCAGCGCGCCTGACGGCCGCGATCGATGACCCGAATCACTTGAGTGAGCTCCCGTACCTCGCGTTTCAACCCTCGCAATTTCGAACTGCGCACGAGGTTCATCAGTTGGCGCTTGAAGAGCGCCCGATCCGGGGCATCGGCGAGCCAATCGCCTTGGAAAATCAGGCCGTTCTGATCGAGGTACTTCTTGCAGTCGCGTTCGCTGCGCGTCTGTCCGCGGTGGTACGGATCGACGATCAGCGTCCGCTGGTCTCCGTAGAGACGCAACATGACGTGGCCGGGGAGCGCAAGCGCCGCCACGCGCAGTCCCGCGCGCCGTGCCACGAACATGTACACCGCGCAGAGCGTGAGCGGCATGCCGGCGCGGCGCTTGATCGCGCAGTGCAGGTGGATGTTGTCGGGGTGATGGAACTCCGCCAGGCTGCCGCCGTAGTCGAGCTCTTGTCCCAGATACTCGACGAGAACTTGCGTGCGCTGCAGCGGGTCGGTGCGACGCCGCGCGCGTCGCGCAACTTCATTCGCCATCGCATCGAGCGCACGTTGGAACGGCCGCGGATCGAGGTCCGCGGTGTGATAGCGGCCGAGCAAGAACAGCCCGCGCTCCAAGTCGAACTCGGGTTGCGCCACGTACCGCACGAGACGTCGGATCGCGTGCTGCTTCTGAAACTGGATCAGGATCGTGCGCGCGCGACTGCGCACCAGCGCGCGTCGACTGCGCGCGGCGCGTTTCAGCGTCGGCAGCGCGGACTTCCCGGAGATCTCGAACTGGCGCCGCACGCCGTCCCACACATGCTGCGAATCGTCGGCGAGAAGGCTCGCCATCGCGGCGAAGCGTCGACGTGCGCCATCGCGCGTGTCGATCCGCGGGCCGCGTCCCGTGTCGCGGGTGGATATGGACGAGAGGGACGCCGAGGAGATCGAGCTGTCCGCGGCCGCTTGATCGGGATCCGTGTCGGGCTTCAAGACTCCGTGCGGCTCGACTTGGGACACCTCACGCCCGCCGGGTCGGGCGCGGAAGAAGCCGCCTCGAATCCCATTATGCACACGCGCAGGGTTCCCGGAAGAACCTCGAAGAATGCGCTCGCGGCCGAGCGTCGTGCCTTGCGGCAGCAAGACGGGCCACCTATCCTGGTTCGCCAAAACCGCGGGCTCAGCGCGTCGTCGAGAGCCACGCCGGGTGGGCGTCCCCCTTATATGCGGATGTAAGGAACGGCCGCCCGGCATCGGCAGCGCCTCCCCGCGACGGTCCATGACTCACCCGTCGCCCATCAGCAAGTCGGCGTCCCCGACCCTTCCGAGGGTCGTAGTGACGCACGCACTGCGCACCCCGATCGGGAAGTACCTCGGCGCGTTCACCGATCTATCCGCCGCGGACCTCGGCGTATCGGTCGTGCAGACTCTGCTCGCCCGCGCAGGCCTCGACCCCGAGCGCGTCGACGAGCTCGTGTTCGGCAACGCGCGGCAAGCCGGCGGAGGACCGAATGTCGCTCGTCAGATCAGCGTCCGTTCAGGAATACCGAATCACGTCGCCGGTTGGACGGTGAACATGGCGTGCGGCTCGGGCTTGAAGGCGCTGCAACTCGCGGCCGAGTCGATCCAGCTCGGTCGCAATCGCATCGTGGTCGCCGGCGGCACGGAGAGCATGAGCGGTCTGCCGTTCATGCTCCCGAAGATGCGGACCGGCTATCGCCTGGGACACGCCGACGTCGTCGACGCGATGTACAAGGACGGCTTCGACTGCCCGTTGGCGCAGATGCGCATGGGGGAGACGGCCGAGAAGCTTGCTCAGGATCTCGGAATCTCGCGAGCGGATCAGGACGCCTTCGCGCTCGCGAGCCAGCAGAAGGCACGAGCTGCGATCGAGGCACGCCGGTTCGACGACGAGATCGCGCCGGTCACGGTCGCAGCTCGGAAGGGCGACGTCGTCGTCGCGGCGGACGAGCATCCGCGTGCGGACACGACGCTCGAATCGCTTAAGAAGCTGCCGCCCGTCTTCGATGCCCAGAAGGGCACGGTCACCGCGGGGAACTCGTCGGGGATCACCGACGGCGCCGCGGCGCTGCTCGTCATGTCCGAGGACACCGCGCGCGAGCTCAAGCTCGAGCCGCTCGCGTTCCTCGGTCACTCGACGCAAGCCGGCGTCGATCCGAAGGTCATGGGCATCGGCCCCGTGCCCGCGATCGCTGCGCTGCGCGAAGCGACGGGACTCGCGCCCGACGATTTCGACTTGGTCGAGCTGAACGAGGCGTTTGCCGCGCAAGTCATCGCTTGCGACCGGGAGCTGCGCTTCTCGCGCGATCGCCTGAACGTCAACGGCGGAGCGATCGCGCTCGGACATCCGATCGGTGCGACCGGCGCGCGCATCGTGGTCACCCTGCTGCACGAGA
>JANLUN010000653.1:0-1914 GCA_031363505.1 Planctomycetota bacterium
GCGCACGATCGCATCGACGAAAGGAAAGCGTTCGAGGATCGTTCGATCGACGCCCGTCGTTCCCGGCCCGCCGAGCCACAGGCTCACGCGCGGCGCGCGTTCGCGAATCCTGCGCAAGATCGCGAGCGCGATCGGCAGCGTCGCGCCCATCACCGAGATGCCGATCACGTCCGGCTGCGTGTTGCGCGCGAGCAGATGATCGGCCGCGGCGTGCGCCAATCGGTCGTCCTGCGGCAGCAAACCCGCCGACAGTCGATACGCGAGGTCCTCGAGCTCGACCGCGATCCCGCGCCGCAGGAGCTCACCGCCCAGGCGCAGAAGTCCCGGCGGCGGCATCGAGTAGCCGAACGTATCGCGGTGCGGTGCGGCGGCGAGGAGCACTCTCACGGTGTGATGAAACAAGCCCCGCGCGCGGGTTTCTAGATGGCTCCGCGCGGCCGGGGTTCAATCGCGCGGGGTGTGAGGCTAACCTTGTCCGCCCAACGCGCGAGAATCGGCAGACCCCCGCGCCCGTATCCCCCCGGCAGTCAAGGACTCCCTCATGGCTCTTCGACCCACGCTCGCGCTCGGCGCGACCTCGATCTTTGCGCTCTTGTGCACGCTCTCGGCCTGCTCCTCGGGGAGCGACAGTGATTCGAGCTTCACCATCCGAACCGCGAACGAGAGCGTCGCCGCGTCGACGCAGATCGCGATCGCCGGCAACAACCTCGCCTTCTTGGCCGAGGAAGCGACGAGCGGCCCGGGCGGCACGGACTTCAACCAGGACGGCGACCAGCTCGATGCGATCGCGGTCGCGCTCAACGTGGGCAGCGACACCGAGAACGTGCTCAACGTCGCGACGAACCGCCTGGCCTGGATCGGGAACGAGCTCTACCTCGTCGTCGACGAAGCGAAGGACGAGGTCGACTGGAACGTCGATGCCGACGAGACGGACCTGGTGCTGCTGCACTGGAACGCGACCACGCCCGCGGTCATCGACTTCGTCGACGAGGTCACGAGCACCGGCCTTCAGATGGTCGCGATCGGCACGAACCTCTTCTACACGTCGACCACGACGCCTGCTGGCGCGCTGCAGAGCAACGTGAACGTGATCTCGTCCGCCACGCCGCTCGTGACCACGATGATCCCGACGCAGGACCTCGTTGACGATCTGTCGCCGCGGATCGCGTTCGAGGACGAGGGGCTGATCTTCCTCGCGTTGGACGAAACCGTCGAGGGGCGCGACGTCAACGACGACATCGACGCGACCGACACGGCGGTGCTCGCGCTGCTCGACGGAACGGGCGTGCTCGGCGTGATTCGAAACGTCGAGCTCGCGCTCAGCAGCGACACGGGTCCGTTTCGCGCGCGCGACACGGGGACGCTCGACTGGGACGTGGGCTTCCTTGTCTCGGAAGCCGCGCAGGGCGGAGTGAATCTCAACGACTTCAATGACTTCGCGCCGTCGTGGCAACCGACTCAGTGCATCGGCGACGAGGACAGCGACACGACCGATGCGATCCTGCACTACCTCGAGTTCGCCGCCTGGAACGCGAACCCGGTCACGAGCCCGCCGCGCAACACGGGCCTCGTCGGCAAGGACAAGATCGCCATCGCGAACGGATTCATCGCGACGATCAGTCAAGAGGGCTTGGAGGGCAACTGTGACCTCAACGGGGACGCCGACACCGCGGACGACGTCGTGCGCTGGACGCAAATCGTCGCGGACCCGAGTCCGATTTTGCCGCTGAACACCGCCGCGAACATCCGCGCTCTCTTCGATGTGCCGGGCGGAACGCACGGGCTGGCTGAGCTCGGCACGCGTTTCGTGATCGTGGTCAACGAGGCGGACGACGACAACGACATCAACGGCGCCGGCGGCGAGACGCTGAACCTCATCGGGTGGCTCTCCCCGAGCACCGTCGCGAACGCCTG
>JANLUN010000419.1:0-10488 GCA_031363505.1 Planctomycetota bacterium
GCAAGGCATCGCGTTTGGATCCGATGGAAAGGCGTACATCGCGGACACCGGCAACGACCGCGTGTGCGTGTTCGACGCGGAAGGACGATTCGAGCGCGTCGTCGGGCGCCGCGGTGCCGGTCCCGGCGAGTTCAATCACCCGCTGGGCGTGGCGGTTTTCGCCGAGCGGCTCTACGTCGCGGACTCTCGCAATCACCGCGTGCAGGTGTTCGATCGCGAAGGTGCGTTCGTGCTCCAGATCGGCCGCCGCGGACGCGGACGAGGCGAGCTCTTCCATCCCGTCGACGTCGCGGTCGACTCCGCCGGAGCCGTGTACGTCGCCGACCTCGACAACGAGCGCATCCAGAAGTTCGACGGCGCGGGCAAGTTCGTCGCGAGCATCGGCGACTTCGGCCCCTACTTGGGGCTCTTCGCATCCCCGAGCGGAGTGCACTGCGTCGACGACCGGCTGTACGTCGCCGATCGCGACAACCATCGCATCCAAGTGTTCGATGCGAAGGGCGCTGTTCTCTACGAGTGGGGCCTCCATGTGCTTCGTCCACGCGAAGGCGCCGGCAAGCTGCACTATCCGAACCAGATCGCGATCGCGCCTTCGGGTCGTTTCGCCGTCGTCGCGGAGTCCGTCGAGAACCGCTGTCAATTCTTCGGACCAGAGGAGCAGGATGCGCCGGCGCCGCTCGTGCAGGACAAGGGCGCGTCGTCGCACGTCGGCGCGGGCATCGACGTCCGGAACGAACTGTGCGCGCTCGTCGAGCCGTCGACGCCCGGTGCGCTCCTCGTCGACTTCTCGACTGGGAAAGCGATCGAGATCACGCGCTTCGGTGGCTACGGATCGAAACCGGGAGAGCTGATCCGGCCGGTGGACATCGCGCTCACGACCGATGCGCAATCGGTCTGGATCAGCGATCCGGGGAACGCGCGCCTCTCGATGTTCAAGGTGGCGCGCACGCCGGGCGAACCGTTGCGCTACGACCCTGTGCTCGCGCGTTTCGTCAAATCGATCGACTTGAACCGGCTGTCCGCGGAGTCAGGGTCCGCGAGCGCGCCCTGGCCGATCGAGCCGGGCACGATCGAATGCGATGCGCGCGGAGATCTCTACCTGGCGGACCTCGCGAATGCGCGCATCGTCGTGATCGGGACCGATCTCTCGATCCGCCGCACGTTCGGACGCCACGGCACTGGCGTGGGCGAGCTCCTGCGACCGACCGCGATCGCGTTCAGCCGCTCGAGCGAGCTCGTGTACGTCGTCGACGCGGCCGCGCAGCGCGTCCAAGCATTCGACCGCGACGGGTCGGCGTCGTTCGCGTTCGGCAGGCGCGGCGAAGCTGCGGGTGAATTCGTCCGGCCGTTCGGCTGCACGGTGAACAGCGATGGATTCGTCTACGTGACGGACGAAGGCGCGCACGTCGTGCAGAAGTTCGACGACCAAGGACGCTTCGTCGCTCGTTTCGGCAGTCAGGGTCTCGGCCGCATCGAGTTCTTCGAGCCGCAGGGCATCGCCTGCGATCGCAGCGACGCGCTGTGGATCGTCGACTCGGGAAATCACCGTGTGCAAGTGCTGCCGACCGACGGATCGTTCCGCGAGGCAATCGGTGCGCGCCTTTACGTTCAGCCCACGCTCGCCGAGCCTCGCTAGCGGCCGGCCGTCTCGCAGCGTGTGCAGCTGCTAGAATCCAATCGTGGTGACCACGAAACGAGAATCGTCGAGACGCGCGCGCGCATCCGTGTTGCTGTGCGGCCTCGCGATGACGGCGTGCGGTGCAGTGCCTGCGCAACAGCCCGCTGCTCCGCAGACGGATGTTCGTGCGAAACCATCGGATCACGCGAGCTGGCAGGCACCCCTCGGAACGCACGCCGTCGTCAGCAACGACGGCGCTTGGCGGATCGTCTACCGCACCGAGCCCGATCCCCCGGAACGCGGCACGCTCTTCTCGGTCGAAGTGTGGGTCTGCGCGACCTCCGCGCCGGATCGGCCGCGCAAGGATGTCGAGCTCCTCGTCGACGCGGCGATGCCGCAGCACCAACACGGCATGAATCGCGTGCCCACGATCTCCCCTTCCGACTCGGGGGGCTTTCGCGCGCAGGGTCTATTGTTCCACATGGCCGGAAGCTGGGAGCTCTACTTCGATGTCACGGAAGGCGCGGTCACCGAGCGCGCGCAAGTGAAGCTCGAGGTCGAATGATCCGCGGCATGCGAGCGCACGGGATCGTGGGCGCGCTCGTCTTGGCGCTAGGATTGACGTCGCTCGCACCGATCGTCGTGCGGCGTAGCGACGCGGCGCCACTCGACGACGCCGCGCTCGCGCGCATCGTGAAGCTCGCGCCGCTCGGCGAACCGCCGCGCGACTCGACGAACGCGTACGCCGACGATCCCGCGGCCGCGCGCTTCGGCCAGTTCCTGTTCTTCGAGAAGCGCCTCTCCGCCGACGGTCAGGTCAGCTGCAGTACGTGTCACGATCCGGCGCGCGGATTCGCCGACGGCAAGACGACGTCGACGCACGATCGTCACGTGCCGAGCCTGTGGAACGTCGCGTGGCAACGCTGGCTCTTTTGGGACGGCCGCGCGGATTCCCTCTGGAGCCAGGCGCTGAAGCCACTCGAGGAAACGTCCGAGATGCACAGCGACCGCACGGCGTGCGTGCGCGTTCTCTGGAGCGACGGCGAGCTGCGACCCGCCTACGAAGCGGTCTTTGGCGCCTTGCCCGACATGAGCGACACGTCGCGCTTCCCGCTCCACGCGCGCCCCGTGCCGAGCGATCCGCGGCACCCCGAGCACATGGCGTGGACGAAGATGAGCGACGCCGATCGCCAATCCATCGATCGCGCATTCGTGAACATCGGCAAGGCGATCGCGGCGTACGAGCGCCGGCTCGTGAGCCGCAACTCGAAGTTCGATCGGTTCGCCGGTGCCCTGAAGAACGGCGACGCGTCCGCACAAGCGGAATACGGCGCGGCGGAGCGGCGCGGGCTCGCGCTCTTCCTTGGCAAGGGCGAATGCCGCCTGTGCCACGCCGGACCGAACTTCAGCGACAACGAGTTCCACAACATCGCCGTGCCCCCGCTCGACCGGCGGCCGCCGCGCGACGCGGGCCGCCACGCGGGCATCGAATCGGTGCGCACCGATCCGTTTAACGCGCAAAGCGCGTTCAGCGACGATCCGCGCGGCGAACGGGCGCGCGAGCTCGACGCGCTCACGCGCACGTTCGAGATGTGGGGCCAGTTCAAGACGCCTACGCTCCGCAACGTCGCGCGCACCGCACCGTACATGCACCAGGGGCAGATGGCGACGTTGACGGACGTGCTGCGCTACTACTCGAAGCTCGAGAATGCGATTCCGGCCGGACACCACAACGAGCTGGTGTTGAAACCGCTCGACCTCTCCGAGGGTGAGATCGCCGACCTCGTGGCGTTCCTCGAATCGCTCACGGACGAGTCGCTGCCGAAGGAGCTCTTGTCTGCTCCGAGCTCCCCGCGCTTCACGCCCGCGGACGCCGAGATCGCCGGACGCGGGAACTGAGCTCGCACGCACTCAGCCGAACTCACACAGATACGCCAGCACTTCCGCGCGCGCCTTGAGGACTCCCGCCGACGGCGATTCGATGCACGAGAGCAGCACGAACGAGCTGCGGAGCAAGTTGTTCGTGTTCTGCTGGGCGGCATAACGATCCGGGTCGAAATCCGCGGCCGCGCGCGGCGCGACGCGCTGTGCGAAGGCGCGTGAGCCACTCCCCGAACGCCGCGCCGTCGAAATCGTTCCGCAGGACGATCGACACGACGGCTCGCGCCAAGCGGTCGTCCTCGCCGTGTGTGAAGACGACGGTGCCGGTCCGCGCCAGCTTCTCGCTGATTCCGTTCAAGACGCGCGCTTGACCCCCCACCGTGAAATGAGCGCTGCGCGCGAGGAACTTCAAGAGATCCGCGGTGTGAGCCGTCGCATGGAGCCAACCCTGCGCGCGCTCGAAGTCGCGCAGATCGCGTTCCGCGGCGAGGTACCCGAGCGCCGTGGCGAGCAGATCTTCGTGTTCTTCCGCCGTGAGGAACGGATGGTCGTTGTCGAGTGCGGCGGCGATCGACAGATCCAGCGCGGAGAACGAGCGCAGGAGCACGGTGTCGTCTCCGGATTGCCCGATCCCGGCCTTCAAGTTCGACGACCATTTCGTCACGAACTCGATCAGCGCGTCACGATCGAAGAGCCGCTGGCGGTAGATCCATTGCGCCGAGATCGCGTAGGCCAGCTCGTCGCGCAGCTCCGGATCCGGAGAGCCGAGGCACGCGGACAGCTCCCGCATCAACGCCAGCGCGGATTCGCCCTCGGGAACCTTGTACTGATCGCGCGCGATCGCGCGCCAGAAGTCCTTGTCGTGCTCGACGGCGCGCGACCCGAACGCGAACGAAGCGACAAGCACACACGAGACCGCGACCGTCGCCCTGCGAAACCACAGCATGCTTCCTCCCATTCGCCGATGGTGATTTCGGCCAGGTTTTCCCGACTATCGTGCCTCCGGAGCCCCTGATATACACGGGGTTAGGTATCCGGCCCCCGCAAACGGAGACCCGTGAGACGCACCCTTCCAGCTCCAGCGCGGCGCCACCTCTGGTGGATGCCTGCGATCACGCGCGTCTTGGCGAGCGCGCTCTTGGTCGCTTCCGTTGGAGCGCGGGCCGCTCAGGACGGCCCCACGAGCTTCGATCGGCTGACGAGCGTCCGCGCGGACATCGACGACGGCTACTACGCGCGCGCCGAGCAGGGGGCGCGAGTCGTCGTCGCCGAGTTCGAACAGCGGGGCGGAGTTCCGTCGCCCGCGCTCGCGGACGCGGTGCTCTTCTTGGCCGAAGCGTTGCGCTTCTCGGATCGCGTGCTCGGCGACGAAGCGCTCGCGACGGCCGAGCGCGCGGTCGAACTCGCGCGTGCGCTCCCCGGCGACGATCGCGAACGTGTCGCGGCGAGCCTCTTGAACCTGGGTCACCTGCGCTACATGCGGGACGAGTACGACGATGCGCGCACAACGCTCGAAGCGTCGCTCGCAATGGACACTGCAGAATCGGAAGTCCACGCCAGAGCGGGCTTCACGCTGTCGCTTCTCGCCAGCTTGGCCTTCGAGCAGACGAATGATCGCGCCGCCGCCGAAGCGCTGTTCGAGCGCGCGCGCGAGATCCAGGCGGGCACGCTCGGCGAAGAGCACCGCGACGTCGGATTCCGCCACCTGCAGAGGGGCAACGTCGCGCACTCGGCTTCCGACTATGCAACCGCCCGCGACGAGTACGAGCGCGCGCTCTCGATCTGGCGCAAGGTCCTCCGACCCGACCATCCGTTGATCGCGCGCGCGCTGAACAACCTCGGGAACCCTCTGTCCGCGCTCCACGATTACGCCGGAGCGCGCACGTGCTTCCGCGAGGCGCTCGCGCTACGCATCCAGGCCTATGGGCCTGAGCACCGGCACGTCGCTTCGACGCTCAACAATCTCGCGCGGGTCGAGCTCGCTCTGAACGACGCGCCCGCAGCGCGCGAGCACTGGCAACGCGCGCTCGAGATCGAGGAGCGTGCCGGCGGATCGCGCAGTGCGAAGTGTCAGATCTACCTCTGCGGCATCGGTGACTGCGCGTATCGAGAGGCCGCCGAATCGAGAGCGAAGGGGAACGAAGCGGCCGCGGACGTGTCACTCGCGCAAGCCGCGCACGTGTTCTCACGCGCGATCTCGATCGAAGAGGAACGTTCCAGCCGCGACTCACCGGAACTGGTCACCCGCCTCGTGCGCCTCGCGAATGTCCGCTACGGACAGGGCGCCCTCGTGGCAGCGACCGAGTTGTACGAGCGCGCCGAGCGGCTGCTCGCCGCGGGGGACGGGTCCGACGTCTACGAGCGCGCGTGCCTGGCCATGAGTCAAGCGGAGCTAGCGCTCGCGCAGGGCAACGCGGCGGGCGCGCGCGAGCGGCTCGCGCCGATGCTGGAGCTCGTCGCGCAGAAGCTCGGCGACGACGCCCCGATCTACGCGATGCTGCTGGACCGCATGGCGCGTGTGCAAGCCGACTTGGGCGACCACGATACTGCGGTCGCGCTCGAGCTCTCCGCCGAAGCGATCGCGCGCGAGCAATTGCTCGACACAGCTCGCGTGCTCGACGACGGCGAATACATGGCCTTCGGCGCCGACCGGAGCGCGTATCTCAATCGTGCGGTCGTTTTAGCGCGCGCGTCAACCGACCGCGCGCGCGTCGAGCGCACGTGGGATGCGCTCGCGCGCTCGCGCGGCCTCGTGTTCGAGGAGCTCGCCGAGCGGAGCCGACTGACGCGCGAGTCAACAGATCCGGAGGTGCGCAGTGCCGCGCATCGATTGGCCGCGGCGCGCGACGAGCTCGCGCGCTGGACCGTGCGCGGCCCGAATGGGCTCTCCCCGGACGAGTTCCGCGCTCGGTTCGACGACGCCCGCGCCGAGAAACGCGGCGCGGAGGACGACCTCGCGCGCCTCGACGGCCGGCTGCGCGCGCGGTCCCGCCAGCGTGATGCAAGCCTCGAGCAGTTGCGGGGCGCCCTGCCTCCATCGGCTGCGCTCATCTCCTACGTGCGTTGCTCTCCCGAACTCGGCGCGACCGTGTATCTGGCGATTTCGAGCTGGCCTGCCCGCGCGACGGCGACGCTGCGGGATCTGGGCGACGCAGGCGAGATCGACGACCTCGTGGCGCGCACGCTCTCCTCCGCGCGCGTCCCGGGCTTCGAGGGCGAGTACCGTGCCGTGGCCGCGAAGCTGCGCCAGCGGATCTGGGATCCGGTCGCCACCGAGCTCGCGGGCTGTGACGAGATCTTCGTCGTCCCGGACGGTGCGCTGTCGGTCCTGAACTTCGCCGCGCTGCCGACGGGAGATTCCACGTACCTCGTCGAGACCGCGCCCGCGATCCGAAACCTGTGCACCGAGCGCGATCTCGCGCCGCGCGCCGACGCGCCCCGCGGCCATGGACTGCTCGCTCTGGGCGGCGTCTCGTTCGATTCGCGCGCGCCGCTCCTCGCGCAGGCAGGCGTCACGCCCGGATCCGATGGAGCGATCGCCCGCTCGACGGCGGTCACGTTGCCCGCGAGCTACGCCGAGCTCTCGTTCGGCGCGCTTCCCGGTTCCGCGCGGGAGCTCGACATCGTGAAGGCGCTGTGGCTCGACGCCGCGCCCGCGAGCGCTGCCGACCCCGCGCTCTCGCTCGACGAGATCGTGACGCTGACCGGAGCCGGTGCGACCGAGGCGAACTTCAAGCGTGCTGCGCCGGGACGAAGCGTGTTGCATCTCGCGACGCACGGATTCGTCGTGGCGAACGAGCACGGCTCACGTCCGGTCGGTGCGCGCGGCGTGTCTCCGCTTCGACCCTCGACTGTGATCGCGCAGGAGCTGCCGCTCGAGCCGAGCCGGGATCCGCTGCTTCTTTCAGGGCTCGCGTTCGCCGGCGCGAACCACCGCGGCGACGCACAGGACTCGAGCGACGACGGGATCCTGACCGCGGAGGAGATCGCGAGCCTCGATCTGTCGAGCGTCGATTGCGCCGTGCTGTCCGCGTGCGACTCCGGACTCGGCGAGATCGCGTCGGGCGAAGGCGTCTTCGGGCTGCGCCGCGCGTTTCAGCTGGCCGGCGTGCGCTCCCTCGTCGTCAGCCTATGGCCGGTGGACGACGAAACGACGGGCGCGTGGATGACCGAGCTGTACAAAGCCGGCCTCGCGCGCGGCTCAGATCCCGCGGATGCGGTGCGCAGCGCCTCGATCGCGACGCTCGCTGCGCGACGACGCGGCGGGTTGAGCGTGCATCCCTACTACTGGTGTGCGTTCACCGCGATCGGAACGATCCGCGAACCGCACGTACCGGACTCAACTTCGAACGCGACAACTGGGAGATGTCCTCATGAGCAAGAATAAGAAGCGCAAGCGCCGAGAGCGCGACGAGATCGTCGGCGACGAGTCGGAGAACGGCGACCGATCCTCGACGGATGGTCGTCACACCTGGAATACCGACGATCTCTATTTCGATCGCAACGGCCGACTCGTCGTGAAGAACGCGAAGCTCGCGCGTGCGATCGCGCGCGCCGTCAACGATCAGGGCGGAATCACGGTGCACGTCGCGTACCCCGGCGATTCCATGGCGCTCGCGGTTCCCCGTTTTCCGCCGAAGCCGATGCCGCCGTTTCCGCCGCTGCCCCCGGAGACCGATTGTCCGGACATGATCTGCGGGCTGGATCTGAACTTGGTCGTGGTTCGCAGACCGATGCAAGATCCGCCGCGAGACCGCACCTGGGAGCAGATTCAGGACGTGTGAGGTTTCGCAGAGGATGCGCTGCATCCTCTGAATCAATCGGAGGAGGTTCATCGCGTGAACAAAGATGACGCTCGCAATCCGTCCGTCAGGCCGCCGTGGAACACGGACGACTTGCACTTCGATCGAGCTGGAAGGCTCGTGATTCAGAATCGCGCGCTCGCGCGCGCGATCGCCCAGGCCCTGGGTAAGGACGGCGAGCTCGTGATTCATTTTCCAGAGCCGCCGAAGCCAGACCCGAGCCGGCCCCGCTCTCCGACACCGTTGCCCGTCGTCCTCTGTCCGATGCCGAACCGCATGTGTCCGGATTCGTACTGCGGAGTCGACGCCGTACTGAAAGGCGCGCCGCCGGTGCGCTGAGGTGAAACGATGAAAGACAAGAAGAAGAAAAAGAACAAGAAGCAGTGGAACAAGGACGACTGCGACTTCGACAGCGCGGGGCGGTTCGTGATCAAGAATCCCGAGCTCGCCAGACGACTCGCGAGCGCAGTCAATGGCGACTCGGGTCTCGTCCTCCACATCTCCACACCTGCGAACACCGAGGGACTGCCAGAACACAACTGCCTGTTGCCGGTCATCGGCTGCATCATCACGAACAAGCGTGGATGCGTGGATGACGAGTGCGGCGATTGGATCCTGCGCGTCATCGCCCCCGAAGCTTTCCGCCAGGGATTCGACGAGCAAGCGCAGCTGGAGGAGGGCGGAGGCTGAGGGGCACCATGAAGATCGACAACAAGACTTTGAACCAGATCCTGCGAACGTCGCTTTCGAACGAGTCGCTGAACCTGATCGTCATGCCCACCGAGGCGTGCAATTTCCGCTGCGTCTACTGCTACGAGGATTTCAAGCTGGGACGCATGGAGCCGCGCGTGGTCCGCGGGATCAAGAACCTGCTCACGAACCGCGCGCCCGAGCTCAGGCAGCTCGATCTGTCGTGGTTCGGCGGCGAGCCGCTGTTGGCGCTGGACGTGATGGAAGACGTCTTGGAACACGTCGCGCAGCTCGTCGCCGCTCATCCTGGGCTGCACCACGAGTCCAACGTGACGACGAACGCGTGGAAGCTATCGCGGCCCGTCTTCGAGCGGCTGCTCCAGCTCGGCGTGCGGACGTACCAGATCTCGTTCGACGGACCGCGCGAGCTCCACGACAAGAAGCGCGTGCGCGCCGACGGCGCGCCGACGTTCGATCGCATCTGGCGCAACGTCGAGGCGATGCGCGCGGTCGACGCTCCGTTTCACGTCATTCTCCGCGTCCATGTCGACCGCGAGAACGACGCGGCGATGCCGGAGTTCATCGACCAATTGCAGGGCACCTTCGGCGCGGATCCGCGATTCGAGATCTTCATCCGTCAGTTGTCGCGCCTCGGCGGACCCAACGATGCCGAGCTGCCGATCCTCGTCGGCGAAGCCGGCCAGCGACGGATCGAGGAGCTGCGCCGGCGCCTGCGTCCTGACGATGGCCGGAGCGCCGCGAGCCCGCCCGTGCCCTCCACCCCGAACGTGTGCTACGCGGCGCGCGCGAATTCGTACGTCGTGCGCGCCGATGGACGCATCGGCAAGTGCACGGTCGCGCTCGATCACCCCGCGAACCAAGTCGGCGTTCTGCACGAGAACGGTGAGCTCGAGATCACCGCCGCGCGCATGCTCGACTGGATGCGCGGGTTGAAGAGTCGCAATCCCGTGGAGCTCTTCTGTCCGATGCTCGGGCTCGCGGAATCGGCGCCGAAGACCGCCGTGGCTTCGTGAGAGGCGCGAGTCGCACCTTCCTGTAGACACGTTTCGCGGGCAACGGTGGAATGGCCGAATGCACTCGAGTTCACGACCGGTGTGCGTTGAGTAGTTGCACATCGTGCAGAACGCGCCTCATTCGCCACCGAGGCGAGCTCGCTCTCTTCGGTCGCTCGCCACCCTCGCAGCGATCGCCGCGCTCCTGCTCGCGCTCGTGGCCGCAATCGCGATCGTTTCCGATCCTGAGCGGGACGTCGCTGCCGACGAAGTCGTGCAGCCTGTCGATCGGCGACCTCACACGGCGCCGTTAGACGATCCCCTCGTTGACGCGCCGGTCGACCACGAGTCCACGGCGCGAACGGGCATCGCGACACCGCCTCAGTGGATCGAGAGCGTCGTGATCCCGTTGCCTGCTTCCGGCATCGCGCCTCCGGACCAACGCACGGGGATTCGTGGCCGGGTGGTCGCGCCCGATCGTGCG
>JANLUN010000432.1:0-3866 GCA_031363505.1 Planctomycetota bacterium
CGAGCGCCACCGCTTCGGCGAACTTCGCCGTTCCCACGTCGACGCCTTCCATCAATTCGGCGACACGTTTGATGCGCACCGGGCGAGCTTGGAGAGCTGTGATGACGACATCCGCGCCATCCACGGTGCCGTTCGCCGCCACATCGAGTCGCACCGCGACGCCGAGCAACGGAAAATCGATCGAGCCGCGCTCTCGGAGTTTGCCGTAGGCGCCGCGATGTCCGGGCGCACTCGGCGGAATTTGGATCGACACCAAGATCTCGCCAGGTTCGAGTCGCTTGTTGTCGATGCCGTCGGCGATCCAGAAATCGTTCACGGGCACGATGCGTCGGCCCGCGGGACCTTCGATCTCGAGCGTCGCCGAGAGCGTCATCAACGCCGGCACGCTGTCGTTGCTTGCCGCGGCGACGCACTTGGATCCGCCCGCGACGACGTGACACGCGGTGCCGTCTTTCTTCAGACAGAAGCCGAGGGCCTGGCGCCAGAAGTACGTTTGGTTGTACCACTGGCAACGCGTGTCGAGCATGACGTTGCCGCCCAGCGTGCCCATCGTGCGCAGCTGAGGTCCCGCGATGAGTCCCGCCGCTTGCGCGAGTGCGGGCGCCGCTTCCAGGAC
Source organism: Planctomycetota bacterium (assembly GCA_031363505.1). Lineage (GTDB taxonomy): Bacteria > Planctomycetota > UBA1135 > UBA1135 > JANLUN01. The sequence continues at coordinate 617 of JANLUN010000432.1, forward strand.
GTTCGCGTTCGCCGCGACGGACTCCAAGCTCGTCATCGCGCCGATCGTGAGCCAGCCGTCGGATGCACGTCGCACGCCGCGCAGCTCCGGAATTCCTGCCAGCGAAACCAACACGCCGGGCGTGAAGAGCTCGTGCTTCATGTTCGGCAGGAGGTCGGTTCCGCCGGCGAGGATGCGCGCGTCGGGGCCGATCTCCGCGAGCAATGCGACGGCTTCGCTCACGGACGGGGGACGCGCGAGCTCGAATTTCGGCAGTCGCAGCATCAGCGCGCCTTCTCGGAAGCGGCTCGGGACGACGACTTCGCGCGCGCGTCCGGCACCTGCTCGCGCAACGCCTTCAACACCTTCGCCGGCGTGAAGGGCAGGTGCTTCAATCGAATGCCGACGGCATCGAACACCGCATTGGAGATCGCCGGGATCGACGGATGCAGCGGACCCTCGCCGGCCTCTTTCGCTCCGTACGGACCCTCCGGATCGATGCTCTCGACGATGAGCGCGTGGAGCTCGGGCGTATCGACCGACGTGGGGATCCGGTAGTCGAGCAGCGACGGTCCTGCGTGCAAGCCGAAGCGATTGATGTCGTGGTTCTCGAGCAGCGCCTCGGCGACACCCATGTATGCGGAGCCTTCCATCTGGCCTGCGACGAGCATCGGGTTGAGCGCGCGGCCGCAGTCGTGTGCGATCCACACGCGCTCGCACGCGATGCGTCCCGTTTCGACGTCGACGGAGACATCGGCGACGTTCGCTGTGAAGGAGTACGCCGGCTATGCGCCGATCGTTCCGCCGCGGTAGTCGCCGCCGAGCGTCGGCGTGTTGTACGAGCCCGTCGCGCCGAGCGTGTCGAATCGCTCCTCTGCGATCTGGAACGCTTCCGCGCTCGAGATCGATCGGTTCGGATCCTCGAGGTCGATCACGAGCCCTTCGATCATGCGCACGCGCGCGCGGCCGATCTTCCAGCTGTCGGCGACGGCCTCCACTATTGCACCGCGCAGCTTGCGCGCCGCGTCGATGCACGCGTTGCCGACCATGAACGTGACGCGGCTCGAGTAGGCGCCGAGGTCGACGGGGCAGAGGTCCGTGTCGGCGGCGACAACGCGCACGTTGCCGACATCGAGGCCGAGCTCTTCGGCGACGAGGTACGCGACGACAGAGTTGGATCCCTGCCCGATGTCGTTGCCGCCCGTGAACACCGTCACGCGACCCGATCGCTCGACCGCGAGCTGGATGCCGGCCTGCGGCATCTTGTTTGGGTACACGGGGTAGTTCGTGCCCGAGATGTACATCGATCCCGCGACGCCGAGGCCTCGGCCGAATCCGAGACGTCCGCGGCGCTCCTTCCATTCGCTGGCGCGTTCGACTTCGTCGAGGCACGCCATGAAACCGTTCGACGTGATGCGCTGTCCGTTGACGGTGTGCGTGTTGTCGCCCTGGAAGTTCTTGCGGCGGATCTGGATGGGATCGATGCCGAGCTCGTGCGCCACTTGATCGAGCTGTACCTCGAACGCGAATCGTGGTTGCACGGAACCGTGGCCGCGTTTCGGCCCGCACGGCGGCTTGTTCGTGAACACGCGCGTGCTGTCGAAGCGGTAGCTCGGAAAGTCGTATGGTCCGGTGAGGAGTTGGCCGGCGTAGTACGCCGTCACGAGCCCGAACGAGCTGTACGCGCCGCCGTCGATGACGATCTTCGCGTCGACGCCGGTGATCCGTCCGTCCTTCTTCGCGGTCGTCCGGTAGTGCAGGTGCATCGGGTGGCGGCCGCGGTGCGCGTAGAACACCTCTTCGCGAGTCCACAACATCTTCACGGGCCGTCCCGTGATCATCGCGAGCTTGGCGACGCAGAACTCGAGGCTGAACGGATCGGACTTGCCGCCGAACGCGCCGCCGAGGCACGGCTGAACGACGCGGATCTTCGCGGCGGGATGGCCCAGCACGCGCGCGAGCTCCCGGTGCACATAGTGCGTGATCTGCGTCGACGACCACACGGTCAGCAAACCGTCGGCCGAGTATTGCGCGACCGCACAGTGCGGCTCGATCGGTGTGTGCGTCGTGCCGTGGAAGAAGTAGTCGTCCTCGATCGTGAGTTCCGCTTCACGCGCGGCCGCGTCGACGTCGCCGAACGACAGTGCGACGTGCTTCGAGATGTTGCCTTCCTTGCGATCCTCGTGGATCTGCGGATCCGATCGCCGCAGGCTCTCGAACGGATCGAAGTACGCGTGCAGGATCTCGTAGTCGACGGCGATGAGCTTGACGGCTGCGTTGGCCGTGTCCTCGTCGACCGCTGCGACGGCCGCCACTTCATCGCCGATAAAGCGCACCTTGTCGAGCGCGAGCGCGTTCTCGTCCGGCGTCCACGGGATCACGCCGTACTTGATCGGCATGTCTTGACCGGTGATCACGGCGTGCACGCCGGGGAGCGCGAGCGCGCGGCTCGTGTCGATCGAACGAATCCGCGCGTGCGCGTGCGGGCTGCGCAGCGTCTTCGCGTGCAGCATGCCCGGGAGCGCGATGTCGTCCGCGTAGATCGCCTGACCGGTGGCCTTCGCGAGCCCATCGATCTTGCGCAGCGGTTTGCCGATCACGCGGAAATCGCGGTTCGCGCTCGCTCCGGGTGATTCGGGACCCCACGGCGCGCCGGGTCCATGCCGGTCTCGTGCAGCCATCAGCAGCGGCCCTCGCCGCGAGCACGTCGCGCATCCTCGAACGCGGCTTCCGCGTTTCTCGCGCGAGCGTCCACTTCGTCGGAGTTCATCCGCTGCGCTTCCCAAGCGCGCGGCGCCGTCGTCACGCCGAGCGCTTCCGCCACCGCCGATTCGACCGCCTCGAAGATCTGCGTGTATCCGGTGCAACGGCACAGGTTCCCCGCGAGCGCACCGCGGATCTCGTCGCGGGTGGGGCAGGCGTTGCGGGCCAGGAGCGCGCGCGCCGACAGCATCATCCCCGGCTGGCAGAATCCGCATTGGAGCGCGCCGCAGCGGTCGAAGGCCGCTTGGATCGGATCGGCGCCAGTCCCGCCCTCCTTTATATGGAGAGGCATCAGACCCTCGATGGTCGTGACGGCGCGTCCCTCCGCGAGGGCCGCGATCGTGATGCACGCGAGCACGGGCCTCCCGTCGACGAGCACCGTGCAGGCGCCGCAATCGCCCTTGTCGCAGCCCTGCTTCGAACCCGTGAGCCCGAGGCGGTAGCGCAACACCTCGAGCAAGGTCCAGTGATCGGGCGCCGCGACCTCCACGGCGTCGCCGTTCACCTG
>JANLUN010000438.1:0-12298 GCA_031363505.1 Planctomycetota bacterium
GGGATGAAGAGCCTCGTCGAGCTCGAGCGGCGACTCGCGGAAGAAGACGCGCAGCGCGGCTTGGCGGAGCTCGAGGAGGAGACGCGCGGCATGTGGCGCGAACGTCGCTATGCCGAGATCGCGCGGCTGTACGAAGCACGCAGCGCCGACGGCTGGCGCGAGCCGGTGCGCCCCGCGATGGAGCTGCGTGCGCGCGAGGCGCGACTTCTTACCGGACTCTTCGATCGCGCGGTCAGCGGCGCGCGTGCGCGTGACGGGCGCGACGTGGAGCTGCGCGCGGGGACGATCGCGTTCGGCGGCCGACTTACGGCAGGCTCCGACCCGCTCGGTAAGGGCATTCGATTGACGATCAGCGGCGGTGTCGTGCGCACGCTCGCGTTCGTTCCCGCGACGCTGGCGGACACGCCGGGTTCCGCGCTGCTCTCTCCCGAAGCGATCGAGTTCCTCGCTGGACTTCCGCCCGACAACGGGGCCGACCGCGGCGCGTCGACTTCGCCGGACGATCGTCTGTTGCGCGCCTTGTTCCGCTTGCGCGACGGCGAGCCCGTCGAGGAAGCGGCCGCTTCGGCGCAGACGGTGCTCAACAGCGGACCGTTGCCGCGTGGCGAACCGCTCGTCGCGGATCTCGAGAACCGTGTCACGTCGTCGCTGCGCGCGATCTCGAGCGCGGAAGGGGAACGCGCCGCGAGCGCGCGCGGAAAGCTCTCGCTCCTCCGGCGCGAGAACGCCTCCGCGGCGGGCCGCGAGTCCGTGAGACAGCGCGCCGAGGAGTTGATCCAGCACTACGCGGACGTGCTGACCCCGAGCGAGCTCTCGGAGCTGCGGCGCATCCGCGACGAGCTCTTCGCGAACCAGAAAGCGTCCACGCGCGAGGAGCTCGAGCTCGCGTTCGGTCCGAGCGCACTCGAGCTCGTCGCACCGAACCGCGCGCGCCTGCGCTTCGATTTCGGCGGGCCGAGATCGGGCCGCTTCGAACCGGGTGCGTGGCTTCCCGAGAAGGGCGGTTGGGCGGCGACGCGCTACGCCAAGAGCGACGAGGACATGCTCGCGCAGCCCGCGCCGACGCTCGTCCTGCGCGAGCCGCTGCGCGTGCAGAGCGACGTCGTCAACGTGCGCGTGCGCATCGCGCAACCTGAAGACTCGCCGCCCGATCTCTTCGTGCTGTCGTGCGCGGGCTTCCACGTCCTGCTCACCGGCGCGCGCGACGGGCGCGCGGCACGCTGCCTCATCGAGTCCGGCGAACTGCCCGACGCCGTGGCGCGCGCGCGCGCGGGCACCGGCAAGGAGTTCTCCGGCCGCGTGGCCGGCTCGACGCACGAGCTCGCGCTGACGCTCAATCGCGGACGCGGGACGCTCTTCGTCGACTTCGACGGCAAGCGCATCGCGGCCGGGCAACGACCGACGCCGCGCGGCGAGGGGGCGAGCCTCTCGGTGCGCTCGTTCGAGCCGGTGCGTCTTATGTCGGTGACGATCGAGGCGCTGAGGCGGTAGGGCTCGCCTTACGCGCGTGGGCGCGTCAAGCGCCGCCGGACTCGCCCGCGAATCGTTCGACGACGCGCCGCGCTCTCTCGAGCTTCTCCGCGTCGATCAAGTCGGCGACGACGTCGAGCGCTTCCACGAGCTCGCTCGCGCTGGCGCCGAGCCGCAAGCTCCCGCGCGCGTGGCTTGCGAGCTGGCGATCTTGGCCGAGGGCGGCCAACGCGACGACGGCTAGTAGCTCGCGGCGATCGCCCGCGAGGCCCGGACGCGCGAGCACGCGCCCGTACGCGTGGCCCTCGATCCAGATCGCGAAGTCCCGGTCGTGGCTCTCGAGCATCGCGCGCACGCGCGATGCGTCGGCGGCGTAGATTCGGTCGAAGAGCGCGCGGCCGCGTGCGCGTTCGGCGGGCAGCGACTCCGCGTCGTCGCCGGCCGACTCTTCGTCCGGCTCGCGCGCGCCGAGGCCGCCGGCTTCGGCCAGCACGCCGTACGCTTCGACGAGACGCGGGAAGCCGGCGAACACGTGGACTTGGAGCACCGCCTCGCGCCAGGCGCGATCGGGCTCGTCGGGTTCGGCCGCGCGCCGGATGCGGACGACTTCGTCCCAACGCCCCAGCACGCACGCGACGAAGAGCCGCAAGCGCCTTCGTTCGCGCGGATCGAGCGTCATGGCGCGCTAGAGTAGCGAGCTCGATGCCCACGACACATCACGATGCGATCCTTCGCGCGCTCGCCGCGCGCGAGCCGCTCCTCGCTGCGCTCTCCGCCGACGGCACCGATGCGTTGCGCCTCTTCCACGGCGTCGCCGAGGGCTGGCCCGGCGTCGCCATCGATCGCTACGGACCGCTCGTCATCGCGCAGACGTTTCGAGAACCGCTTGCGGCCGAGGACGTCGCCGAACTCGAGGGCTTCTTGCGCCTTCGATTGGCTCCGTTCGAGTTCGTCTACAACCACCGCGGCAAGGCTTTGCACGAAACGTTCGATCACTGGCATACACCGCGGGAGAGCGCCCTCGCCGAGTTCGTCTGTCGCGAGAACGGTGTGCGCTTCGCGATCCGCGGTCGCCACCGCGGTCAGGATCCGTGGCTCTTCCTCGACCTGCGCGACGGGCGGCGGCGGCTCATGGAGCTCGCGCCGCGGCGCAGCGTGCTCAATCTGTTCGCGTACACGTGCGGCGCTGGCATCGCGGCCGCGGTCGCTGGCGCGAGCGAGGTGTGGAACGTCGACTTCGCCGCCAGCGCGCTGGCGGTCGGCGAGCGCAACGCCGCGCTGAACGAGCTCGATCCGGCGCGGCTGCGGTACATCGGCGAGGACTGCATCCCCGTGCTCCGTCAACTCGCGGGTCAGCCCATCAAGGGTCGAGCGAGTGCGCGCGAGCGCGTGCGTCTCGAGCCGCGCACATTCGACGTCGTGTTCCTCGATCCGCCGGCGTGGTCGAAGGGACCGTTCGGCGCGGTCGACGTCGAGCGCGACTACGAGAGTCTTTTCAAACCGGCGCTGGCGTGCACGGCGCCCGGCGGCTTCGTCATCGCGACGAATCACAGCGCCAGCGTCGAGCTCGGTGCGTGGCTCGAGCGGCTGTCACGTTGCGCCCTGAAGGCAGGAGCGCGTATCGAGGTCGTCGAGACGCTTCGCCCGGGGGCGGACTTCCCGAGTCACGACGGCAACCCTCCGCTCAAGATCGCCGTCTGCAACGTGATCGAGAACGGCGCTATGCTCGCGGGATGAGCTTCGAGCCGGAGGGTCGCCGTCGACGTGTGCGGGCCGCGCTGTGCGCGTGGCTCGTCAACATCGCGATCGGCGCTGCGATCGGCACGCAGTACCTGGCGGTCGCGCCGCCGGCGACGACCCTGAACGCGAAGCTCTTCGCCGCGACCGGCCTCGTGTCGAGCACGGCGTACCTGTCGCTCATCCCGGCCGTGATCGTCTTCGTCGCGGCTTTCCTGATCACGCGGCCACGCGTGCTGGGTCTCCTCCAAGCGTTCGTGTGGACGCTGTTCCAGCTGGCGGTCTTCGTCGACACGCGCATCTACCGGATCTTCCGCTACCACTTCAACGGCATGGTGTGGAACGTGATGACCACACCCGGCGCGGAGGATTCCGTGGAGCTCGGTCCGCGCACGTACGTCGTCGTGATCGGAGCCGCGGCCCTGTTCTGCGTGCTCGCGTACGTCGTTTGGAGACGATGGATCTGGACGATCGAGAAGCCGGCGCGGCTCCTTCGGTACGGTTTCATCGCCGTCGTAGCATGCATCCTCGTCGAGAAGGGGCTGTACGCATCGGCGGATCTGCGGCGGGATCGGCGCGTGCTCGCGATGTCGAGCGCGTTTTGGATGTATCAGCCGCTGACGATCAAGCGCCTCCTCTCGCGCCAGTTCGGCGTGAGCTTGGCCGCGCGCCCGCGCGTCGAGCTCGGCGACGACGAGTTGTTCCTGCGCTATCCGCACTCGAAGCCGGCGATCGATCCAAACGGCGCGCGACCGAACGTCTTGATCCTGGTCATCGATTCGCTGCGTGCCGACGCGCTCACGCCGGAGACGATGCCGGCGACGTACGCGTACGCGGAGAGCGCGCGGCGCTTCGACGATCACATCAGCGGCGGAAATTGCACGCGCTTCGGCATCTTCTCGTTGATCTACGGCATCCACGGATCGTATTGGGAGCCGGTGTACGAGGAGCAGAAGCCGCCGGTCCTCGTCACGACGTTGACGGACCTCGGCTACGACTTGCGCGTGCTCTCGACGGCGTCGATGAGCTTCCCCGAGTTCCGATCGACGTGTTGGGTTTCGATCGAGGACAAGGTCGTCGACAGCTGGCCGTCGCAGTTCAAGCACGAGCGCGATTCGATGGTCGGCGAGAAGTTCGCGACGTGGATGGGGGAGCGCAGTGCAGCGCAGGCGAACGCCCCGTTCTTCTGCTTCGTTCTCCTCGATTCACCGCACGGCCGGCATTCGTTCCCTGAAGACCGCGCGCCGTTCCAACCGAGCGCGAAGAGCGTCGACTACCTCGCGCTCGCGGACCAACCGGGGCCGGAGCAGATCCGCGAGCTCCACAACAGCTACAAGAACGCGGTGCTCCACACGGACGTCGTCGTCGACGGGATGCTGCGAGCGCTGCGCGAGAGCGGCGAGCTCGAGAACACGATCGTCGTGATCACGGGAGATCACGGCGAGGAGTTCATGGAGCACGGCTACTACGGCCACACGAGCAACTACACGCCCGAGCAAGTGCGCGTCGCGTTCGTGATGAGCGGGCCAGGTGTTCCAATCGGCGTCGAGACGCGCCCGACGTCGCACCTCGATGTGGCGCCGACGATCCTCGAGATGCTCGGCGCGGATCCGGCGGCGCGCGGCGAGTACAGCTTCGGCGAGAGCTTGCTCGCTCCACGAAGCGAGCGGCTACGCACCCTCTCGGGATGGGACGAGATGGCGCTCTGGGTGCCCGAAGGCGTCTTGCACATCCCGCTCGAGGGTCACAAGGGCCTCGTCGAAGCGCGCGACTTCAGCTGGCGCCACCTCGAAAACGAGGATGAAGTGATCGGCCGCCATGGAGCGGAGATCGCACGGATGGCGCGCGAATGCCGGTGGTTCTTGCGCTGAGGCGTGTTCGCAATGGCCGGGCTCGCACTCGTGGGCCGCTCAATCCCGTGCGATGCGGACTCCGTCCGCTGCGACGCGGATCTACTCGTCGATCCGCTCGAACGCCTGCCGCAGCTCGTGGATCGCCTTGTCGATGTGCGCTTGCTCGTCGTCGTCGAGGTTGCTCGCCGTTTTTTCGCGCAGCATCTCGAGATCGTCGATCAGCATCCGCGCGCCGTCGACGTTGACCTCGCGCGTCTTCGTGATCGGGTGCTCGAGCAGGCCCAACGAAAACATCGTCTGCACCGAAAGCCGCGTCACGAACAGTCGGAAGTCGCCGCCCGGCAGAGGCATCTCGTCGGCTCGCCGCTCACCGAATTGACGCTCTCCCGGCATCACGCGTGCTCGACCTCGCGGACGCGGCCTCGCTCAGCGGTTTTTTTTTGCGCGAGCGCTGCCGCCACGAAGCCTTTGAAGATCGGTTGCGGCTTGAGCGGCGCGCTCTTGAACTCCGGGTGGAATTGCACGCCGACGAAGAACGGGTGGCCGGCGAGCTCGACGATCTCGACCAGGTTGCGCTCCGGGTTGATGCCGGAGAGCTTCATCTGCGACGACTGAAACGCGTTGCGATAATCGTTGTTGAACTCAAAGCGGTGGCGGTGACGCTCCGAGATCTGCAGCGAGCCGTAGAGACGGTTCGCCAAGCTTCCGGGGGTCAGCGTGCAGCCGTACGCGCCGAGTCGCATCGTGCCGCCGAGGTCGTGCAGGTTCTTCTGATCGGGCATCAAGCTGATCACCGGATGCGGCGTGTGCGCGGAATGCTCGAGCGTGTGCGCGCCTTCGAGGCCGAGCACGTTGCGCGAGTACTCGATCACGGCGCACTGCATGCCGAGGCAGATGCCGAAAAACGGAAGGCCGGTCTCGCGCGCGTGCCGGATCGCCTCGATCTTGCCTTCGATCCCGCGCACGCCGAATCCGCCGGGCACGAGCAGCGCGTCGACGCCGTCGAGCAGGCCGAGCCCAGACGTCAGCACGTCCTCCGCGCGCACCTTGCGGATGTTCACCTTGCACTTGTTGGCGATGCCGGCGTGCGACAGCGCTTCGTAGATCGACTTGTACGCGTCGTGCAGCTCGATGTACTTGCCGACCAGCGCGATCTCGCACGTGTCGCGCGTCGCGCGGATGCCCTGCAGCATCGTGCGCCAGTCGTCGAGGTTCGTCTCGACGTCGAGCGGGAGGCCGAGCCGCTCCGCGATCAGTCGATCGAGGCCGGCTTTGACGAGGTTCGTCGGCAACTCGTAGATCGAGAACTCGACGTCGCGCTCCTCGATCACGGCCTCGGCGCGGACATTGCAAAAGAGGCTGATCTTCTGCGCCATCTCCTGCGTCATCGGCTGCTCGGTGCGGCAGATCAGGATGTCCGGCTGGATGCCGATCTCGCGCAGCTTGCCCACGGATTGCTGCGTCGGCTTCGTCTTCATCTCGCCCGACGCGCGCAGGTAGGGGAGCAGGGTCAAGTGGACGAAGAGCACGTCGCCGCGCGGTCTCTCTAGCGCGAACTGCCGCGCCGCTTCGACGAACGGCAAGCTCTCGATGTCGCCGACCGTGCCGCCGATTTCGGTGAGCGCGACGTCGACGCCCGCGCCGACACCCGCGTGGATCGCTTCCTTGATCGCGTCGGTGATGTGCGGGATCACTTGCACGGTGCGGCCGAGGTAGTCGCCGCGCCGCTCCTTCGCGATCACCTGCGAGTAGATCTTGCCGGTCGTGTAGTTCGACGCGCGCGTCAGCTTCGCGTGCGTGAAGCGCTCGTAGTGACCGAGATCGAGATCGGTCTCCGCGCCGTCGTCGGTGACGTACACCTCGCCGTGCTGGAACGGGCTCATCGTCCCCGGGTCGACGTTGATATACGGGTCGAGCTTCTGCATCGACACCTTCAAGCCGCGCCGTTCCAAGATCAGGCCGATCGCGGCCGAGGTCAGGCCCTTGCCGAGGCTGGACACGACTCCACCCGTGATGAAGATGTGCTTGGTCATCAGGCTCTGGCCTTCGCTTCGTCGGTGGTGGAGTTTCCGGTCGCCTGGCGCGAGCGCGTCACGAAGCGCGCGTAGTCCTCGGCGGTGTCGATGCCGTGCGGGAGGTGCGACGCCGCGACGACGCGCATCCGTCCGCCGGCTTCGAGCCAACGCAGCTGTTCGAGGTTTTCGTGCGCTTCCAAGCTTCCGACCGGGAGCGCGCAGAATCGCTGCAGTGCGCTCGGAGTGAAAGCGTACACGCCGATGTGCCGGCGGAGAACGGCCGAGACGGGGAGTGATACGACCTCCGCGCGCGCTTGCCCGCGGTTGGGAAGCGCGGCGCGCGAGAAGTAGAGCGCGTCGCCGTCGCGATCGCACACCACCTTGACGACGCTCGGGCGCGCGGCCTCGTCTTCGCTCGCGATCGGCGCGGCGAGCGTCGCGATCTCGATCGCTCCATCGGCGAACGCGCGCACCAGCGCTGCGAGATCGGTGGGCGCGATGTCCGGCTCGTCGCCTTGGACGTTGACGACGACGCGCGCGGCCGCGGCCGTACCCCGCTCCTCACTCAGTGCTTGCCAGGCCTCGAACACCCGATCGGTTCCGCTGGCGTGGTCGGCGCGCGTCATCCGAGCGGGGATCCGCGCCCGCGCGGCGACCTCGAGGATCTCCGGGCTGTCCGTCGCGACCACGACGTCGACGAACGCGCCCGAGCTGAGGACGGCCTCGTAGGTGTGCTCGAAGAGGCAGCGGCCGGTTTCGCGCAGCAGCATCTTCCGCGGGAGCCGAGTCGAGCCGATGCGCGCGGGGATGATGGCCACCGCGCTCGGCCCGCTCCGGGCGCCGTTCATCGATCGGGGCTCTTCTTCGCACCCGCGTTGCCGCCTTGCGATGGCCGGGCGGAGCCTCCTGACGGATCCCAGTCCGGCGCGCGGTCGACCGACTGGAGCTGGTACGTGTCGTTGTAGATGAGCACGAACGCTTGGGCGCACTCGAGGAAGCGCTGCCGCTCGTCGGATGAGAGTCCCTTGTGCACGGTCATGTGCACGAACTCACCGGGGGCCTCGATCTCGAGCGCTTGCGAGTACTGACCGTCGCCGGCGACAGGCGCCGGGCCCTTGGCCGCGTGATCGAAGAAGCCCTTCGTTCGGAAGAACCCGATCAGCTCATCCAGGATCTCGTCGCTCGCGACCTTGGTCACGGCCTCCTCGATCGGCCGAGCGCGCGAGTAGAGCTCCGTGCGGTCGGTGTGCGACTGGTTGACGATCTCGAGCCGCTGTCCACCAGGCCCCGCGCCATAGTTGAGGTACGCGACCCGCGCCGGTTGGCCGGTGCGCTCCGGCTTCCCGCTCGCGGTGCTGGACGCGGTGGATGCGCAACTCGCGATCACGGATGAGATCGCCAGCGCGCCGATCGAAGACACCCAGAGCGCGAAGCGGCGATTCATCACGGGCGCGAAAGATAACCGTCGCTGCGCGGAGCCTCAAGTCGCTGAGATCTCTCGACGTACAGGTCGCGTCGCGGCCCTTCATCGTGTGTCTCGAGTTCCTCGCACCACGTTCCGTGGTAGGGCGAAGCGCTGAAAAGTGTTTGACTACGGGTTTTTTGCTTTCCATAACCGCACGTCTGGTCGCAAGCCGCATTCATGCGGCTCGTGAGGGAGCGCAACGGTATTGGCGAACAAGCTTTAGGAAAGCGTGGGCCCCATGGGCAAAGTCGAAAAGGTCGTCGTTTTGTCGGTTCTGTTCTTGATCGCGGTGATCCTCGTGGTCTCGCTGACCTTGGATGATCCGCTCGACAAGGAGAAGGTCTCGATCGCGGGCGACTCGTCGACGCGCACGGCTGCACTGCCGGCCGTCACGCCGGGTGTCGGATCGGCTGCGAAGCCGGCCGTCGATCCTGCGGCGCCCGCGCCGACGACCGTGGCCGCGCTGCCGGTGACGCAGGGCAAGCCGGCGGCGACGACGCCGAGCGCGCTCCTCAGCGCGACGCTGCAACAGGCGCCCGAGTCGACACCGATCGTCGAAACGCGCGCGTCGATTCCCGTCGGTTCGATTCTGAAGACGGTCGACGGTCTCTCGGACTCGTATCTGCCGGAGATGAAGTTCTACACCTGGCAGGCGGGGGACAGCCTGCGCAGCGTCGCGACCAAGTACTACGGCGACGCGACGAAGCTGACGATCCTGCGCCGCAGCAACGAAGGCCGCACGGATGTGCAGCCGGGCGAGAAGATCCTCGTGCCCGTGTTCGATGGCGACGCACCGGCGGCGAGCGCTGCGGAAACCATCGCGGATGCGCAGCCGATGTCGAGCGGGAGCGGGGCGACTGCATCGACGCCCGTCGCTGCGAAGAAAACGGGCGGTCCGCGCACGCACGTCGTGAAGGAAGGCGAGAGCCTGTGGAAGATCGCCAAGCAAGAACTCGGCTCGGGCGCGCGCTGGAAAGAGATCTACGAAGCGAACCGCGACGTGCTCAGCACGCCGGACGCCGTTCACTCGGGGCTGAAGCTGCGCATCCCGTGAGCGCCTGTTGATGTGGATCCGCGACGTGCATCCGCGCGTCGACGTAGTCCAACGGAATGAATGCGATGAGGCGCGTCGAGCGCCTCATCGCATTCATTGCATCGCATTCAGCGCAGGCCGAATCGATCGAGCTTCTTGTACAGGTGGCTGCGCTGCATCCCGAGGCGCTCCGCCGTGCGCTTCACGTTGCCGCCGTTCTCCGCCAGCTTCGACTGGAAGAACAGAGCTTCACTCTGGTTCTTGAAGTCCTCGAACGTGTTCGCGTCGAACGGGTTCGCGCCCGGCACTGCGCCGCGTGATCCGGCCAGCGCTGGGCCATTTTCCAGCAGTGTTTCGAGGTCCGCGCGCACGATGTCGGGACCTTGCGCGAACACGTCCGCGCCTTCTAGCAAGTTCTTGAGCTGGCGCACGTTGCCCGGGTAGTCGAGCGATTTCAGGAGCGCGATCGCGTCCGACGCGAGGCCGCGCGCGGTGCGACCCGACCGCTGCGCGATCTCCGCTTGGAACGCGCGCGCGAGCGCCGGCACGTCCTCCAATCGCTCGCGCAGCGGCGGCAGCCGCAGCGGCACGACGTTGAGCCTGTAGAACAGGTCGAGACGGAACGACTTCTCCTCGACCGCTTGCGCGAGGTCCGCATTCGTCGCGGCGATCACGCGGATGTCGACCGGGATCGAGCGGCTGTCGCCGACGCGCGTGATCTCGTGCGTCTCGAGCGCGCGCAGCACCTTCGCCTGCGCGGCGAGCGGCATGTCGCCGATCTCGTCCAGGAAGAGCGTTCCGCCGCTGGCGGCTTCGAAGTGTCCGATGCGACGCTCGTACGCGCCGGTGAAGCTGCCTTTCTCGTGACCGAACAGCTCCGACTCGATCAGCTCGTCGGGGATCGCGGCGCAATTGACGGTGACGAACGGTCCGTCCGCGCGCGGCCCGGAGAGGTGCAGGTTGCGCGCGACGATCTCTTTTCCGGTGCCGTTCTCGCCGGTGATGAGCACGGCGGCTTCGGACGTCGAGACGAGATCCACTTGCGACGCGAGCTTCTGCATCGCGGCGCTCTCGCCGATGAGCTCGAATCGCTCCGAGAGCTTCTGGCGCAGCCGTTTGTTCTCCGCGCGCAGGTTCGATTCGCGCAGCGCGGCGCGGATCGTGACGAGCACGCGGTTCTCGTCCACCGGCTTCTCGAGGAAGCTGAACGCGCCGCGGCGCACGAGATCGACCGCCGTCGCGACGTCGCCGTGTCCCGACAAGATCGCGACCGGGGGCGGAGCTTTGCGCTGTTGGATCTTCTCGAGCAGCCCCGCGCCGTCGAGGCCGGGCATCTTGAGGTCGGTGAGCACGAGACCCGGCCGCCGGCCCTTCGCCGATTCGGCGTCGAGTCGCCGCAGCGCTTCCTCGCCGTCCTTCGCGGTCCAGACCTCGAAGCCCTCGTACTGCAGCAGCATCTCGAGCGCGAGACGGATGTCGCCGTCGTCGTCGACGACCAAGATCGGCGTGCGGTTCTCTTCGCTCGGTCGCGCGGCCATGGCGCGCATCCTGACACGCAGCACGCCGGGAGGCGAGCGCGCGCCAGGCGTGCGGAGCTCGCGTTCCACGCGTATCGTTGGCCGTGTTCGAGACGAGGAAACGTGAACGAGCTGAGGTCGAAGTTCGAGCGGAACGAGGCGCTGGTCGCGGGCGTGCTCTCGGGCACGTCGGGCGACGGCATCGACGTCGCGCTGACGCGCATGGGCCTAGACGCGCACGGGACGCTCGCTCCGCCGACGCTGCTCGCGTTCGAGACACGGCCGTTCTCGCGCGAGCTTGCGCCGCGTGTCCGCGCGGTGCTCGACGGAGCGACTGTATCGCTGCGCGAGTGCGCGCTGATGACGCGCGATCTCGGGCGCGCGTTCGGCGACGCGGTAGCCGGTGTCGCGGCGGCGAACGGCATCGCACTCGACCTCGTCGGCAGCCACGGACAGACCGTCTACCACCACGACGGCGCCGAATCGTCCGGCGCGGCGACGTTGCAGCTCGGCGACGGAGACTTCGTGGCGGAGTCTTCGGGCGCCTGGGTCGTCAGCGACTTTCGCCAGCGCGACATCGCCGCCGGAGGCGAGGGCGCGCCGGTCTCGATCCTCGCCGACGACCTGGTGTTCGCGCGCGCTCCGCGGCCGTGCGCGGTCCTCAACCTGGGCGGCATGGGCAACCTGTCCCTGCTCGCCGCGCGGGGTTCCGTGCGTGCGTTCGACACGGGGCCCGCGAACAGCCTCCTCGACGGGCTGGCGCGGCGGTTCCTCGGGCAGTCGTTCGACGCCGGCGGCGCGTCTGCCGCGCGCGGGACGCCGCACGCGGGCGTTGTCGCCGCGCTGCTCGAACATCCGTTCTTCGAAAAGCCGCCGCCGAAGAGCACCGGTCGCGACACGTTCGGCGCGCTCTGGGTCGAGGAGGTCGTGGAGCTTTGCCGCGCGCGCGGCGTCCTCGTCGCCTCCAACGAACGGCGCGCGCCTTTCGATCTCATGGCGACCGCGGTCGATCTCGTGGCGGCGAGCGTCGCCCTCGCGCTCGAGCGACACGTCGCCGTGCGTCCCGAGCGGCTCCTCGTCGCCGGCGGCGGCGCGCACAACGCCGCGCTGCTGCGCGCGATCGCGAGGCGCACGGGCCTGCCGGTCGACGCGAGCGACGTCGTCGGCGTTCCCGTGGACGCGCGCGAGGCGCTCGTGTTCGCGGTGCT
>JANLUN010000484.1:0-1018 GCA_031363505.1 Planctomycetota bacterium
GAGAAGGACCTCGAGCGCGCCCGCGAGCGCGTGAAGACGACCTTCGAAGCCCACGAAGGCCGCGTTTCCGAGCGCTCGGAACTGGTCGCCGAAGCCGAGACGCTCGAGGTCGAGGTCGGCACGCTGCGTCACCGTCTCGAAGCGTTGCACGCGGCTCGTGGCAGCTGCCAACGCGAACTCGACGCGCTCTCGCTGCGCATCGGCGAGGCGTCGCGCGAGTTGGCGCGCAACGACGCGACACTCACAGAGCGTCGCGTTGCCCACGCAGCGCGCGCCGAGAAACGCGACCGTCTCTCGGAAGTGCGGGCACGCGCGGCGGCGGCCGCCGAGGAATCGCAGCAGTGGATCGCGCGGCGCGAGCGCGAGATCGAGGAGATCGAAGCGCGGCGCAGCGCGCTTGCGGGCTCCAGCGCCTTCGCGCGCGAGCAGTTGGGAGCGAAGCTCTCCGACGAGGAGCGTGCGCGACAGGATGCGGACGCCGCGCGCGACGCCTACGAGCGCACCGCTGCGGCCGTTCGCGATCGCGAGGAAGAGGGCCGCCAGCTGCGCACCGAGTGCATGGCGCGCCGCGAGCGGCTGCAGGCCGGTGAACTGGAGATTCGCGAGCGCGAACTGCGCGTGCTGCAACTCGACGATCGCGTGCGCGAGCGCTGGAAGGTCGAGATCGCGAGCTGGACGCCGCCGGCGCCGGGCGACGTGGTCGCGGTGTCGCAGTCGTTCGGCCCGGACGCGGAAGAGGGCGGGCAACCGGGTGACGGCGGGGCGGAAGGCGAGGGCGATGACGCCGAATCGCTGGTCCTGCGCAGCTCCGACACGGAGTGGCTGGAGCGTCCGCGCGCGGATCGAGAGCGCTACACGGCAGAGTTGCGCCGCCGTGTCGAAGGCTTCGGCGACGTGCACATGGGCGCGATCGAGGAACACGAAGAGATCGGCGAAAGGGTGCGTTTCCTCGACGAGCAGAAAGCCGATCTCGAAAGCACCGTCGAGTCTTTGCGCGAGGCGATCACGCGCATCAACC
>JANLUN010000276.1:0-1363 GCA_031363505.1 Planctomycetota bacterium
AAGAAGGCGGGGCCGAGCGAGTAGGTTCTCCACGTCCTCTCGTTCGAGGGGACGAGAATCGGCCAGATGAACAGCGCTGCGGCACTCGTGGCGAAGAGCGACGCGACGAGCCAGACATTCGGCGTCGGATACGCGCCCGCGAGCGGCCAAGCCTTCGTCGAGTTCGCGCGCCGCCACGACATCCCGATCGCGCGTTGCGAGGCCGTCGGTCTCGCGCGCAGGAACGACCAAGGTCGTCCGTACGACTTCTTCCGCGGACGCCTGATGATTCCGATCCGCGACGTCAAAGGTCAAACGGTCGGCTTCGGCGCACGCCGTCTCGCCGACGACGACGCGAGCGGCCCGAAGTACGTGAACACGCAAGAGACCGCGTTCTTCCACAAAGGTCGGCTCGTGTACGCGCTCGATCGCGCGATCGCCGCGGTCCGTAAGGGCGGGCACCTCGTTCTCGTCGAGGGCTACACCGACGTGATGGCCGCGCACCAGGCCGGCGTCACGACCGTCGTCGCCGTGCTCGGCACGTCGACCACCGACGAACACGCCGCGCTCGTCCGCAAGACGGGCGCGCGTCGTGTCAGCCTCGTCTTCGACGGCGACGAAGCCGGTCACAAGGCGGCCGCGCGCGCGCTGCACGGTTTGCTCCCGCTCGATGTCGAGATCGACGTCGTCTCGCTCACTGGCGGCCAAGATCCGTGCGACCTCTTGATCCGCGAAGGAGCGAGCGCGTTCGCCGCGCAGCTCGAGCTCGCGCGCAGTTGGTTCGACCACGTGACCGCGCCTCTCGCATCGCAGCGCGGCGTCGACCTGTCGCGTTCCGTCGACCGCGTGCTCGAGCTCTTGTCGCGACTCTCGAAGCCCGTGCACCGCGAGTCACTCGCCGCCGAGCTCGCGCGCCGGATCGACGTCCCCGTCGAAGCGCTGCGCGAGCAGTGGCGCGCACAGCACGGCGGGCGGCGCGTTCGGGAGCGCGTCGACGAAGTCCGTCCCGCGGAAGCTGGAACGGAAGCGCCGGCAGCAGTGCCCACGGATCCGCTGCTCGTGCGCGCGTTCGAGGACCTCGTCGGTGCGATCCTGCTCGACGCCAGTCTCGTTCCGATGGCGCGCCCTTACCGCGACCAGTGTCCGAGCTCGAATCTCGCGCGCGTGTTCGACACCGTGCTCGAGCTGTACGCGGACGAGAACGCGCTGATCGACGCAGGTAGCGTCTTGAACCAGCTCGGCGACGACGAGGCGCGCCACTGCGTCGTGCCGATCGTCGAGCGCGCCGGAGCCGCGGACAGTCCGCGATCGCTCCTGGACGGACAGCTGCGCTATCTGCGCACGCGCGCACTGAAGCTCAAGAACAGCGGCCTCGTGCGCGAGG
>JANLUN010000502.1:0-6909 GCA_031363505.1 Planctomycetota bacterium
ACCCGCCCGGAATCTTTCCGGCGGCTTCGGTCTTCTCGCGGTAATCGACGGTCAACGGGAAGAAATCGAGGTCTTCGCGACCCGCGCTCGTGCTCACTGCGGCGAAGCACATGGTGCCGCCGTACGTGGCGATCACGCTGCCGTGCGCTTGTCGCGCGACTTGTCCGGTCTCGAGGATCAGCGTGCGTCCCGCGATCTCCGTTTCTACGCGTGCATGGTTACTGTTCATCACGGATGGATTCTTTCTGCTTTCTACTTCGACAACTCTTCTTCAAATAATAATTGGACCGGGTGCGCGGACGCCGGCAGCGGACGCACGTGAAACGTGCGCGCGCGGCGCTCGGATGACGAGCGCGGCGAAGCGTGCGGACCGATCAGGCGGCCCATGTTCCGGCAATACCGGACCGGGCGAGCGCCGTGAGGAAACATCACTCGCGGTCTCAGCGACGCAGCCCGAGTCGATCGATCAGCGCTTGGTAGCGCGCCGGCGACTTCGCACGCAGGTACTTCAAAAGCTTGCTGCGCGCGCCGACCATCACGAGGAGGCCGCGCCGCGTGCTGAAGTCCTTGCGGTGCACCTTGAGGTGCTCCGTGAGGTTCTTGATGTTCTCGGTCAGCAGCGCGACTTGGACCTCAGGGGACCCGTTGTCCCCCTTCTTGCTCGCGAACTGCTCGATGATCTCGGACTTGCGTTGGACGACGATGGCCACGGCGATTCCTCTTCACATGGCGGGAGATGGGACTTGCCCGAGTTCTAGGGAAAGGAACCCCGGAACTGGGTGCGCCGGAACCAGTCGCGAATGCGATCCGGTCTCCGACCCCGAACGCCGCCACGGGGCCGCGTCCGGTTCCGTCCAACCTTGCGCCCCGAGGCTTCCAAGGCGGAACTTGGGGCAACAGTGTAGCCACGGCCCTTAAGACCGCAAGGCTGCGCCCCTGCCCCCTCCACGACGCATCCGGCCACCCGGTCGCACGGGCGCTCTGTTCCGGGGCGACCGCAAGCTCAAGGAGCCGCGTCAGCGCGAGCTCGTGCCCGCACCCGGCGCCGGATCGCGGGCCGGAAGCGCCGCGAGCAACTCCGCCGCGATGGACTCACACGCCTTGCGCATGAGGCCGTCCGCGCCGAGCGTCGACTCACCGCCCTTGTCGACGTCGAAGCGCCGCTCGAGTCGACCCGCCCAGAGATCTCCTCCCGAAGGGTTCGCCGCGTCGATCAAGCGCGCCGCGATCCGCAGGGTCACCGCACGATGCGAATCCCATAGCGAATCGTCCCAGCGCTCGACCGTGACTTGGAGAACGGCTTCTTCCTGCAACGTGCCGGGCTTGTAGCTCGCGTCGACCACCTTGCGGTCGACGTACGTCAACGCGAGCGGACTGTAGCGACGCTTCACGAGGCCGTCGTGAAACGACTCGCGCAGCATCTCGCTCGGCACGGACGCTTTTCCGCTCGGATTCGCGATCGGCGCGATGACGACGTCGACGGGACTGCGCGCGGCGACGTTCGACGGCGAGAGCGTCTCGACGCTCGAACCGGGTCGCTTGGGAATGCTGGAGCAAGCGGCCAGCGCGATGCACGCGGCAACCGGGATGCAGCCGGCCGCGACGCGAAGCGTGGAGCGAAGGGTGCGGACGGCGCGGAACGAAGTCACGTGGGAATCCTCCGGAAGCGGCGACGAGAAACGGGGCGTGCCACACGAGAAACGCGCGCGGCGGGCGGATTATAGGGGCGCGCCGTTGCGCGGCCAACAAGCGCGGCGCGTGAGTTTTCACGGCGGGCACTCGGCCCGTCCTACGGCGTGGGCGGTGTGAAGCTGCTGGCCGAAGTGTGCGCGTACACTTCGCACTCGCGCTCGATGTCGGTCCACAGGAAGCTCGACAGATCGAGGCTCTCCCACGCGTACGCCGAGCCCTGGAAGTCGATCGTGCCGGGCGGGAACGGCAAGGGGTCCACCGTTCCGATGTACGGCACGTGCAGGATCGCGACGCCGCCCCCCGCGTCCGGCGGATCGGCCTTGAAGAGCGTCCATTTGAGGCCGCTGCCGTCGCTGAGCGTGACGCGATAGATCCCCGGCATCTGGTACGCGTCGGGCAGAACGTCCGTCACGTTCATGTTGAAGCACTCGTTGCTGCTATTCAGGATCGTTCCGGCGAGCGCCGGCTGCAGCGGTGGGACGAGCGGCGAGGGCGCGGCTCCCAGGTTCGACAGGCGCGTGCGAGTGGCGCCCCGGTTGCCGCCGTCGTCGACGACCTCGATGCACAAGAAGTGATCGGCGTCGATCGTCCCCTCGGTCACGAGTCGACCGAGCTGGTCGGCCGGGAAGTCCTGGATTCCGTCTGCGGCGCCCGGATACGCGGCGCGGATGATCCAGTTCCCGGGTCCGTTGTCGAACGCCACGCCGCGCCCGATCGTCACCGGTCCGGGGACGCCGGGGGAGCGCGATTCGACGACCACGCGCGGCGCATCGAACAGCGGATCGAACGGGTAGCCGGAGCTGTCGAAGTCCTGCTCCGGCACGTCGACGCCGAACTCTTCGGAGTCGACTCCCCCGCCCTCGAGAAGGAACGGGACCACGACGTCCGAATTGTCCGTCGCGCCGGTCGCCGTCGGCGGCACCGGAATCGTCAACCCGAACCCCTTCAGAAAGGTCAGCGGCGAGTAGACGAATGGGTTCGGCGGAATATCGACGGCAAGCGCGCTCAACGCGCCGATTTGACGCGGCCGAATGGCGAACGACGCGAACGGGCACAGCACACCGAATCCGAATGGATCGACGGCGCACGGCCCCGCGTCGAACAATGACTCACCGATCTCGGCGACACGCGAGTCGCCGACGGCGAGCGTGTACAGGTCGATGTCCTCGTCTGTGGCGTTGATCGTTCCCTGTCCGTTCGCCGCGGGGAGAACGGTCAGTTGGAGCGGCACGTCGATCTGGTCAGTCGGAAGAGCGTCGAACGTGAAGAGGCCGTAGCCGATCGCGCTGCCGTCGACGGTGAGGATCGTCTCGCCTGTTGGACCGGCCGGCACGAGCGCGTGGCCCGCGGAATCGGTGAGCACCGAGCCCCCCGGAACCGCTGTGACGACGCCGCCGACGTTCTCGTGAGTCAACACGCGCGCTCCCGCGATCGCCGCGAGCGTGGTCGCGTCGAAGACGTCGACCGACACCGCGGCCCCCGGCAGCGGGTTGCCGAGGACGCTCGCGCCGAGTTGATCGAACGTTCCCTGCGCGATCCCGGACGCGTTGAGCGCTTCGTCGTAGACGGTCACCGAGTACGTGCGCGTCGCATTCTGCGCGAGCACGCCGAGCGGCACGGGCGCCGCCACAAAGAGCCCGGTCGGATTGGATCCGGAGACACGCGGCGGGTTCTCGCCGCCGGGCGTCAGGTTGTCTTCGCTCGCCGTCGTCGTCACGAGCGCCGAGCGCAGCGCCTCGCTCGCGCGTCCGACGATCACGAGATCGCGTAGATCCGAGCGGAACGCGGCGGTCACGTTGCCGGCCGTCGACAAACCCAGGAGCGTCGGCGCCAGCATGTCGAGCGTCGGATCCTGGATCCCGTCGGTCAGCGAATCGACGTCGAGCCGCACGACCGGGCTGGTGACCGCGCCGCGCCGGAGCTGGAACGCGAACGCGACCGGACCGTCGAGGAAGCGCGCGCGCACGGGGGACGAGCTCGCGAGCAGGTTGATGTCCGCCGCGGTGAGCGTGAACGACGCGAACACTTGATCGAGAACGACCTCGCGCACGAGCGCGATCTCCGTCGGGTTTTGCGCATCCGCCGGATCGACACCGAACAGGAACACCTGCAAGACGTCGCCCGACAGCGATCCGGTGAGCGCGACCTCGATCGCGAGATCGGCCGGCCCGGAGATCTGCGCGATCCCGATCGCGTCGTCCGGGTTCGAAGTGATCGCGACGGCGGCCGGAGCGGTGAACGACGCCAGCTCGAATTGAAACGTGATCGTCGACAGGATCGTGTTCGCCACGTCGCGGATCGGGCTTCCGACCGGGGACAGCGTGACGAGGACCACCGAGCTCGGATCGCCGAGCGGCACAGCCTCGCCTTGTGCATCCGCATTGCGGTAGCGCCAGACGCGCGTCTCGGAGCCGCCGCCGAGTTGCGTGAGCGGCCGCGCGACCGGATCAGGAAGCGGCGCCACGCCGTCGACGGTCACGGCGAACGACGCGTCGGTGACGCTCGTCGCGAGCATCGGACGATTGAAGGCCACGACGATCTCGGTGGTCGCAGCCTGCGACTCGGCGGTGCCGGCTGGATACGTCAGGAGGACCGCAGGCGCCGTCGCGTTCGCCGCCGCCGTGCGAAACGTCCCGATGACGTTGCTCGCCGGGATCTGAACCTTCTGTCCCGTCCGATCCAGGATCGTCGCGTCGGCTTTGTAGCGGATCTCGTACGGCGTGTCCGCGGCGAGCTCGGTGATCGGGAACAAGCACACCACTCGGCCGTCGCCGATGACCTGCGCTCCGCCGAGAAGCGGCGGAAAACCTTGGTCGGTCGCGAGCTCGAACGCTTGGTTCAGCCCGGTGGCCGACACCGATTCGTTGAACACGAAGACGATCGGCGTGCGCGTGTCGGCGAGGTTGCCCGTCGGTGCGAATCGAGTGATGACCGGCGTCGCGTTCGAGATCCACTCGCCGTTCGCCGGCGCGCTGGCCAGGCCGTCGCCGACCGCTCCGCCGCCCACGCCGGTCCCGTTGCAGTCCCCGCCGAACACACACGCTGGGCTGTCGCACGCCGTGAAGAGCAGCGCGCCGGCGGCCAAGCCGACGATCGCCGTGAGCCAGTAGCCAGCGCGAGCGCTGTATGGGCGCGTGCGATCGCGGAGCGCGGATCGGTTTCGGAGCGACGTGTCCATGTGGAAGTGAGGGGCGAGCAAGATGCCCGGAGCGCCGGCGGATTCCAATCGTGCCCTCGAAGCCGCCCCTCGACGCCTAGAGCGGGCCGGTCTTCCTAGAACAATACTCCCCCACGCACTAGCGCCGTGCCGACCGTGGCCGAGCTCGCACCGTGCGTGGCTAGAATGCGCCCCCACGATGGCCGCCACGCACATTGCCTCGGGTTTTCTCGCATTGTCCGGCCTCCTCTTGGCGGGTAGTTGCGGCAGCCCGCAAGTCGCCTCCGATCCGCGAACGAGCGAGAGCGCGCGGGACCGCGCGAATCGCGCACTCCGCGACCTGTTCCCCGAGATCGAGGGTCCCGTCACGCGCGACGCGATCGAGCGCGCGCTCGCTCCGCCCCCCGCCGGCGTGCAAGCCGAGACCGTCGCGGCGATCGAGGGCGGCGATCTCGACCGCGCCAAGCGACTGCTGGACGTACTGGTCGCCGAGCAGCATCGACTGCGCGCGGAGGGTCTCCTCGCAAGCGGCGACGCACGCGCGGCGCTCGCCGTTCTCGATCGCGCCGTCGGACTCGCGCCGGACAGCGACAGCGTGCGCGCGTTGCGCGCCGAAGCGGCACTGCGCGTCGGGATCGAGGACCGCGAGCGCGAGCTCGTCGACGCATCGCTCGCGGACTTCCTGCGCGCCGCGCACGGCAGCGGCGGCGCGATCGCGTGGCTCGGAGCGAGCCGCGCCGCGCTGTGGCTCGGCGATCGCGACGCCGCTCTCGAGCATGCACGCAGGGGAGTGCGCGCGCTGGAATCGGAAGCGCCTCACGAAGGAGCACCGCCGGTCGCTCCCGCGCGCACGTTGGCCGAGGCCAGCTTGGCCGCGTACGAAGCGGCGCGCGAATCCAAGGCGATCGCCGAAGCGACGAGCGGCGATCTCGACGCGGTCGATGCCGCTGCACGCAGGATGGCGGAGACGTTCGACGAATCGTGCCGCGCGCTCGAGACGCGGATCGGACAAGCGCCGGCGGATCCGTGGGCGTGGGAACGGCTGGCGTGGATTCACGAGTCGCGCGGCGAGCCGATCGCGGGTCAGCGCGTCGCATGGAACGGGCTCGCGCTGCTGCCGCAGAACGAAGCGCTCCATGCGCGTCTCTCGTCGGCGAGCCTCGCGCTCGGCGGAATCGAGATGCTCGACTCGACGTATGCCCGCTTTCGCGGGAGACACGCGGCGGTCGCGCTATCGGAGTGGCATCCCGCTGTCGCGGCGTTCGACGCGGCCGTGGAGCGATTCGCGGCCGGTGAAGAAGCGCGTGCGCTCTTCGAATCTGCTGGTTCCGGTTTCGCGCGCTGTCGTGCGCTGGAAGCGAGCTACTCGCAACCCTGCCTTTCGTACGAGGTCGTGTGCCGCCTCGGTGTCGGCTGGTGTCACTACCGCGCGGGAGATCTGGAGCTCGCGCACCGAGCCTTCCTTTCGATGGAGGATCTCTTCGCGGGCGGCCTCGCGTGGGAGCTACAAGGCAAGCTGCTCTCGGGTGTGCAAGGGCTGCACTACGTCGGCAGCGCCTACGCCAAGCGCATCGACGGCCGCGATCCCAACACGCTCGAGTCGATCGACGACGTCGCGCGCGCGGGCAAGGTCTACGACTTCCTGCACGAGTACCAACCGAGCGACGTGAACTGGGCGAACAACGCCGGCTTCTTCAATCGCGACGCGGCAGTCGCACTCGAGTTCAAGGGCAGCACGCTCGGTAAACAAGGCCGCACCGACGAGGCCAATGCACTGCTCGCGCGCGCGCGCGAGGGGATGGAGAAGAGCTATCGCGCGTACGTCGATGCCTCACGCCTCGCGCCAGACGACGTGCGCATCCAGAACGACACGGGTTTGATCCTGACGTACTACCTGCAGCGCGAACTCGAGCTCGCCGAGCAGCACTTGCAAACGGCGGTGCGACTCGGCGAGGCGCAAGTGCCCGAGCTCGCACGACGCGCGCGCGAGCCGAACCTCGACGCGAGCGAACACGAGGCACGGACGAATGAGCTCGAGGCGGTCGAGATCGCGCTCGGGG
>JANLUN010000663.1:0-2302 GCA_031363505.1 Planctomycetota bacterium
CCAGCGAGCTCTCGATCGCGGTCTTCGCGAGCCCGAAGTCGAGCACCTTCACGCGGCCGTCGGGCGTGATGAGCACGTTCGCGGGCTTCAGGTCGCGGTGGATCACACCGGCCTCGTGCGCGGCTTCTAGTCCTTCCGCAATCTGCTTCGCGACGTCGAGCGCTTCGTCGAGCGTCAGCGGTCCGCGCTTCAACCGCGCCTCGAGCGACTCGCCCGGCACGAGCTCGAGCACGAGGAAACACATGTCGCCGACTTGGTCGACGCCGAAGATCTGCGCCACGTTCGGATGATTGAGCGACGCGAGCGTCGTGGCCTCACGCTCGAAGCGCTTCAAACGTTCCGGCTCGTCGGCGAAGTGCTCCGGCAACACTTTGATCGCGACCTCGCGACCGAGCTTCGTGTCGCGCGCGCGGTACACCTCGCCCATCGCGCCCGCGCCGAGCGGCCCGAGTACCTCGTAGTGGAGGAGCTTGCTGCCGGCTTGCAGGGACATTCGCGGCTAGCGTACCGCGAGCGATCGACGTGCACTTGCCCCTGGCTCACAGCTCTTTCGCTGCATCGAGTCCGTCGCAGGCGACACGCTCTTCGTGCACTTCAATCAGAAGGGCGCGGACCGCGGACCGATGGGCCCGGACTTGCCCGCCACCGGCGAGGCGATCGACGTGAACGGCGTCGACAGCGTGCGCACGGAAACGGATGCGACCCTGCGCGCCTCAACCCGCGGCGAGCGCCTTCTCGATCGCGCTCGTGACCTCCGCATCGAGCGGCTTCGTCGTGCTGGGCCAGAACGCGATCGGCTTGCCGTCCTTGCCGACGAGGTACTTGCCGAAGTTCCAGCCGGGCAGCTTGCCCGTCGCCTCGCCCAGCCACGCGTACAGCGGCGACTGGCCGGCCCCGATCTTCACGCCGACCTTTGCGAACAGCGGGAACGTGGCGTCGAAGCGCGTCGAGCAGAACTGCTGGATCTGCGCGCTCGTGCCCGGCTCCTGGCCGCCGAAGTCGTTGCTCGGGAAGGCCAGCACGTCGAAGCCGCGCGCGCCGTAGCGCGTTTGCAGCTCCTGCAGCCCCTCGTACTGGTTCGTGAAGCCGCACTCGCTGGCAGTGTTCACGACCAGCGCGACCTTCCCCTTCCACGACGCGAGTTCGCGCGGTTGCCCGTCGATGTCCTCCACCGTGAACGCGTGCAGGGTTTTCGCGCCCGCGGCGGGCGTCGTCGTGACGGACTTCTCGAACATGCCGGTGCAGCTCGCGAGTAGGGCGCCGACCGTGGCGACGGCGGCGCGAAGGGAGAATTGGGACATGGCTGGGCCTCACTCCGGAGTTCGCGGGGGTGTCGGCTCTGGATGCGTCCGTCTGGACGCTTTCCATGCCGTTCGAGGTGGCACGCTGTCGGTCGACGAGCCCCTGTGACCTTCGTTCGCTGGCTTGGCGAGACCGAAGTCGAGCAGCTTCACCTTGGCGCGACGCGCCGCTTGCCAAGTGTGTCTCGGGAGTCCGCGCGTTGCGCGCGGCGCTCCTTCCAGCGTCTATCGCCCAAGAGCGTCCGCCTCCTCCGACTGGCCTTGTTTCCGCAGCGCGGCCGTGAGTTGCTTCCGCGCGCGGAGCGTCTGTGGATGATCGCTGCCCAGCACGCGCTGGAATCTATCGAACGCCTCGCGGTACAAGCCTTCGGCCTCGGTCATTTGGTCCTGCGAGTCGTACACGGTCGCCAGGTTGCAGATGCACTGGATCGAATTAGGGTGGTCCGGACCGAGCACGCGCTGGAACTTCTCGAGCGTCTCGCGGTAGTAGGGCTCGGCTTCGGCGTACTTGTGCTGCTCGACCATCAGCCCGGCCATGTTCGCGAGGAAAACGAGCGTGTCGGGGTGCTCTTCGCCGAGGACCCGCCGTCCGATCTCGAGCGTCTCGCGCCAGTACGTCTCCGCCTCCGCCAGGTTCTTCTGCAGCACGAGCAGGAACCCGAGGGAGTTGGCCGCGTAGAGCGTGCGCATGTCTT
Organism: Planctomycetota bacterium; assembly: GCA_031363505.1. Taxonomy (GTDB): domain Bacteria; phylum Planctomycetota; class UBA1135; order UBA1135; genus JANLUN01. The sequence continues at coordinate 1,997 of JANLUN010000663.1, forward strand.
CGCGACCCCACACGCGTCGAGACTTCTCCAAACTCTCGCGTAGCAGCGGCTCCGCCTCGTCGAGCTTGTTCTCCTGTCGCAGGAAGTTGCCCATGTTGCTGATCGACTTCAGCGTGGTGTCGTGCTCATCGCCGAGCACGCGCCGACTCTCGGCCAGCGCTTCGCGGTAGTAGGGCTCAGCCTCCAGAGGCTTACCCGCGAGGTTCAGCACGAAGCCTACGTTGAGAATCGCGGTGATGGTGTCCGCGTACTCGTTGCCGAATCCTCGCTGGAAGCCTTCCAGCGCCTCTCGAAACGACTGCTCCG
>JANLUN010000518.1:0-11144 GCA_031363505.1 Planctomycetota bacterium
TCGCGGCGCCGGCCGGCGGCGGCTTGCTGGGCGGCACGTTCGACGTTCTCGTGCAGGACTGCGATTTCACGCGCAACGGGCTCGACGGGCTCGGCGTCGACATCGACTACGAAGCGTTTCCGCTGTGGCATGCGAGCATCGTCGTGCGCGGAGTACGCGCGCGCGACAATCGAGCTTCCGGCGTGCACCTCGACGTGGACTCGCGCGCGACCGTGCTCGTCCACCGCTTGGCGAGCAGCGCGAACGCGCAGGACGGGTTGCTCGTCACGTCCGAATCGTTTCCAGGCACGGTGACCGTGTCGGCATCGTCTCTGATGGGCAATTCACGCGCGGGCATCCGCGCCGCCATAGGCAACGTCGGAGTGATCGCATCGCACTGCGCGATCGCGGGCAATGGAGAGGGAGGCTTCGTCAGTGAGGTCGTGCCGGCGCTCGCCGTGTCCAGCATCGCCTATCTCCAACCGAATCCGTCGGTCGGAAGTGCCAGCCATCAGGGCGTCACGCAAGAGTTCGCTACGCCGCCGCCTTTCCTGCGATGTCCGCGCGAGTTCGCGCGTGCGGTCGCCGCGAGTGCGAGCCAACTCGTGCTCGAACACGCACCGATCTCCGGCAGCGGCTCGATCGTCGAGGTGGCAGACGACGATCTGGCGCGAACGGTCAGCACGATCGCCGGAAACACCGTGGTCGTTGCGCCGGCGCTCGAGTCGGTCGTGCTTCCGGCGCTGGTCGCGTTCTTCGATGGGCCGCTCGAGGCGGGTGTCGTCGACGACCTGCGGCTGACGCTGAACTCGTCCGCCATCGGCGCGGGCATGGCGCCTCCGGGTCGCGCCCTGGTCGACGCCGGACCCTTCGCGGCTCCGCTCGGCGGCACACCGGGCAGAGAGAGTCAGTTACCGCCGGCGCTGTTCTATCTCGGGTCCATCGATCCGCCGTGGACCGCGCCAATCGACTTCCACGCCGAGCTGCGTCTGGCATTCGTCGGCGGTGAACCCGATCTCGCCAGCGCGCTGCCGACCGTGTTCGCCGTCGACGCGTTCGGGCGCAGTCTTCCGATCACGTTGTTCGTCCAGGATGGCCTGTTGGTCGTCGTTCCGCCGCTGGGCGGATGGAACGGCGACGAAGTGCTGGAGCTGTGCGCGGGACTGCGCTCGACCGGTGGCGTCGAGCTCGCTTCGTCCGTCGCGATTCCGCTCCGAGTCCGATGACGAACCGACGCGTGAACCCATGAGCCTCCGCCTGCGCTTGATCCTCGTCATCCTGGTCGTGGTCATCCCGGCGAGCGTGGCCAGTTTCCTCTCGTACAGGTTTCACCTCGACATCCAGCAGGAGCTGGCGCAGCTCAGTCCCTACTCGAAGTCTCCGCTCGATTCGACCTCATTCGTCGGGCGCGAGCTGTCGTTCGAGGGGCGCTGGGAGGGCAGCGGCACTTTCGTCGCGACGAGCATCGAAGAGCTGCAGCAGTCGAGCCGGCCGAAGCTGCGCGGCGCGATCCAAACAGTCCAACCGGACGCCGATCGGCTGACGATGTTCGGACGCGCGATTCGCGTCACGAGTGAGACCGAGTTCGAGGAAGCCACGTCGCTGGCCGCACTGGCTCCGGGACAGCGCGTGGAGATCACCTGCAGGGTCGATTCGCCGGCCGAGTGGGTGGCGCGCAAGATCAAGACTCACGGACTCAAGCAGAACGACAAGATCAAAGGACCGATCACTCGCGTCGCCAGCGAGGGCAACGGGCTGCGCGTCGAGATCGAGGGCTTGTCCGTCGTCGTGCCTGCGAAACTGCAGATCGAGAGTCCCCGTGGACCCGTGCACCGGATGGAGCTCACGTCGCGGATGGCTCTCGCGGTCCAGTCCTGCTTGACCGCGTCGAACGAGTGCCTGAAGGATCGATACCGCCTGCGCGACGCGCGAGCGGGCGGTGACGCTAGGCGTGCTTCGGAGTTCGAGAGTGCGACCGCGGACGCGGAGGACCAGATCGAGGATGGCTCCAAGGAATTCGTCCAACTCGTCGCCCGGACTCGCTCGATTGCGGAAAACGAGTGCCGTGCGCTCGCGGCTGCGGGCGCGGAGGAGCTGGAGCGCGAACTGAAGGACGAGATCGCACGCTGGCTGTTACCCCTCGAGAAGACGGGCCCGCGGCTCGAGTCGGACGTCGCGCGTTTCGTGGCGTTGGCGAAGGCGGACGTGGATGGAGCCCAAGTCTTCCTCATCGACACGCTCGAGCCGCGACTGCGTGGAGAGATCCTGCCGCTGATTCACTCGTACCAGCTCGAGATCGAAGAGGAGTTGGCCGAGGAAGTGCACGGTCTGGTCCGACACTCGGAGACTGCGGCGCGTGTGACGGTCCTCGCGAGCGCGATCGGGTTGGCGCTCGCCTTGACACTGGGGTACTTCGTCGCGCGATCGATCGCCAGACCGATCGGCGAGCTGCGCAACGCGGCGCTTCGAATCGGCGATGGAGATCTCTCGGCACGCGTGGCCTACGCGTCCAGCGACGAGATCGGCATGCTGGCGCGCACGTTCAACCGCATGGCGGAACGACTCGCGGCGACCACCGTTTCCGTCGGGAATCTGAACGAGGTCATCGATTCGATGGCCGGAGCGCTGTACCTCCTGGGGCCAGATGGCCGGATCGTGAGCGCCAATCCGGCGGCCTCGCAGCTGCTGCACTACGAGCCCGCTGAGTTGATCGGAAAGCCCTTCGACACCGTCTGTCCCGAGTTCGGAGCGCAGCTCACGCGCGTCGCGGACGACGGCCCCGTCGCGAGCGGCGAGCATCGATTCCACAGGCAGGACGGCACGCTCGTCCCTGTTTCTTTCTCTGCGTCCGCGCTGCGAGGCGATCAGGGCGCAGTGCGCGGCTATGCGTGTCTCGCGCAAGACCTCACGGGGCGCAAGCAGTTGGAGGAGGATCTGCGCCGCTCACTCTCGGAGAAGGAGCTGCTTCTCCGGGAAGTGCATCATCGAGTGAAGAACAATCTCCAGGTGATCTCCAGCTTGCTGGAGCTTCAATCACGCAGCGTGTCCGATCCCGACGCACTCGCGAAGTTTCAAGACAGCCAGGATCGCATTCGCTCCATGGTGCTGATCCACGAGCAGCTGTACCGTTCGTTGAACTTGGAGTCGATCCACATGCGGTCCTACCTCGAGCTCCTGACTACGAATCTATCCCAGTCTCACGTGGATCAATCCGGGCGCATCGACATGCGCGTGGACGTCGACGACATCTGCCTGCCACTCGATCAAGCTCTCACGTGCGGATTGATCGTGAACGAGCTCGTGACCAACGCGTTCAAGCACGCCTTCCCATCCGACGCGGCCGGAGCCATCCGTGTCGCGTTTCAGCGAAGCCCGTCGGGCACAATCGTGTTGGAAGTGTCGGACAATGGCCGAGGCTTGGCGGGGACGCCTGTTCAAGGCGTGGGCACGACGCTGGGATTCACGCTCGTGGAGGCCTTGGTGAAGCAACTTCAGGGGCGCCTCGCGATCGAGGGTACTGGTGGCGCGGCGTTCCGCGTCGAGTTCTCCGGCGCGAGCCTGGCCATGGTCGGCTGAGATGGTCGCAACCGAGAAAGTCTTGATCGTCGAGGACGACAGCATCGTCCAACTGCACCTGCGCATGATCGTCCAGGAGCTGGGCTACTCCGTCTGCGGCATGGCGTCGACGGAGCAAGAGGCATTGACTTCGGCGGTCGAGACCGTGCCCGACCTCGTGCTCATGGACATCCACCTTTCCGCGAACGGTGACGGGATCGAGGTGGCGCGCAAGCTGCGCGTTCAACACGACACGGCGGTCGTGTTCCTGACCGCGTACGCGGATGAAGAGACGGTCGGTCGCGCACAGGCAGCCGGCGCGCTGGGTTACTTGGTGAAGCCGATCAGCAAACCACAGTTGCGCGCTGCCCTGTCCACGGCGTTCAACGAGCAGCGCAGGCGTCGTCGCGCCCAGGAGGGCGAGCACGCATTGGCGGGCAGTCAGAGCGGCGGGCGCGACGCGATCATCGTCGCCGACGATCGAGGCATGATCAGCTTCATCAACCCGATCGCCGCAGCGCTTGTGGGATGCACACAACACCAGGCGCTCGATCGCAGCGTGCTCGAGGTCTTGCAGGCCAGCGGCAAGCTGCAGCAGTCGCCATCGTCGAGGGGTGAAACCGCAGCGAAAGCAGCGAGCTGCGCGCTCGCCGATCTGGATCTTGCGATCCTCGACGCGAACGGACGTCGACTCGAAGCTCGCACCGAGACGTTGAGCGACACGGATGGAACGCGACGTGGCACGATCATCGTGTTCAAGGGCGACCCCACGCGGGTGCAGCCCGCGCAGCCGAGGACCACGACCGAGCGCCGTCCGTTCGGGGTGGGGACGCGTGTGGCGATCTTCTCGCACGACACGCTCGGCTTGGGACACCTGCAGCGATCGCTGAACATCTCGCGCGCGCTCACGGCGCGTTTTCCCGGAGTTTCGATCCTACTTCTCACCGGGTCACCGGCGGTCCATCGTTACGCGCTGCCGCAGGGCGTCGACTACATCAAGCTTCCGGCGGTGCGCAAGGTTGGATCGGAGCGCTATCAGGCGCGCTCCCTGGGTCTGTCGGACGCCGGAATCCTGAAGCTGCGCAGCAACATCTTGCTGCGTTCGCTGCAGGACTACGATCCGCATGTGCTGCTCGTCGATCACGCGCCCGTTGGGATGAAGGGCGAGCTGCGACCCGCGTTGGAGTGGCTGCGCGACAATCGTCCAACGTGCATCAAGATGCTCGGACTGCGCGACGTGCTGGACGACCCCGAAGGCGTCGTAGCGTCGTGGCAAGAGCACGGGATCTACGACGTCCTGCGCGAGATCTATCAGCACATCCTGATCTACGGCCAAGCCGACGTGTTCGACCCGGCCGTCGCCTACCGATTCCCGCCGGAGGTGAGGTCAAAAGTCGTGTACTGCAACTACGTCGTCGATCTGGATCCGCCGGCGGAGGGCGCCGAGCTCGCGCGGCACGGCTCGAGGCCGCTGGTCGTCGTCACCGTCGGCGGCGGCGACGGCGGAGAGCCGCTGATCGGTGCGTACCTGGACATGCTGAGCTCGTCCTCGGCACCGATCGGTTACGACACCATCCTGCTCACCGGTCCGTTCCTGGATCGAGACGCGCTGGCTCGATTCCGAGAGCAGGCGAGCGGTCTACCAGTCACGTTGCTCGACTTCGTGCCTTCGACGAGTCCTTATCTCGAGCGCGCCGACCTGGTCATCTGCACGGGCGGGTACAACACCGTCGTCCAGACGCTGCGTTTCGGCAAGAAGGCGCTCCTCGTCCCTCGCGTGATGCATCGGAAGGAGCAGCTGATCCGCGCGACGCGGCTTGCAGAGCTTGGACTCGTCACGCTCCTGCCGCCGGGAGACGTCACGCCCGAGCACTTGCGTGCGTGCGTCGAAGCGGCGCTGGCCAGTCCGTCACAGCCGCTCGTGGAGGCACGCGCTGCCGATCGAGTGCGATTCGACGGGGCGGCGCGCGTTGCGGAAGTGTGCGCTCAGCTGATGGTGTCGGATTCTGCTGCCGACTGAGTCGCGACTTCCGAACTCAGTTCGGATCGTTCGGCGCGGGCTGAGGCGGCGACGTCTCGTCCATCATGTCGTCGAGCTCGTCCATCGCTTCTTCGACGTCGTCCTCTTCGCCCATCGTCTCGTCTTCGAGCTGCATGGCTTTCTCGAGCGCTTGCTCCGCGCGCTTCTTGTCGTTCTGCGTCGCCGCGAGACCAACGAGGCTCGCGAACGCCGCGACTCCGTTCACGCCGCCGATCAGGCCCGAAACGCCGCACGCGTTCACGAGCATCGAGCGATCCGCCTGCCACGTCACGACCATGTCGTCGCCGTCGATCCGTCCGAGTTGCGCGAACGCCTTCGAGCCTTTTTCGAGCGCGGGGTAGCTCGGCAGCACGATGCCCGGGTCGCGCGCGGTGTCGCTCTTCGAGCGCAGCGCGTTGTCGAGCGCCGCGCAGCCCATGCCGACCAAGCTGTAGCCGTCGCGCACGAAACGCGGAGTGTCGATGAAGCTCAGCGAGTAGAGATCCTCGAGGTTCTTGCCTGCGACGTCGACGAAGCGCGGATTGCTCGCGAGGCCGTCGCGGCCTTCCTTCGCTTGCCCGATCGCAGCGAGCAACGCCCGCGGATTGAGCGCGAAGTACACGTAGCCGTCCGCGAGCGCGTACGACAACTCGAGCGGGATCGGCAATCCCGGGAACGTCAGTGTGCTGATGTGCTGCCCGTCGATGTGACGGACGCGCAGCGCGACGTAACCCTGCGCTTGGGCCGCGGCGAGCGAGTTGATCTCCGACTCAGCCCACGCGATCGTCTCACGCATCTTCTTCTCGTCCTTCACCGCCGAGAACGCGACGAGCGAAGTCCAGCCGCCGCCGCCGGTCGTGTCGGACGTGTACGCGCCAGCCGTCTCGCCGAGCGTGTCGAAGAGATCCGCTTCGATGTCGAAGCCCGTGAAGGCCTGCAGCATCGCGAACGGATCGATCTCCGCGTCGCTCTGCTGCTTGATCTGCGCTGCGATCGCTTGGCGCATGACCGTCACGATGCCCCGCGGGTTCATGCGCCAGATCGCGGCCCACGTCGCGTCGCTCGGGATCATCGCGATCTCGCGCTCCGTGAGCGGCCGGCTGGGGAAGAGGTTGCTTGCCTTGGCCGCGGTCACGTAGTTCTGCGTGCGGCTCGCGCCGTACAGTCGATCGGCGCCGTAGCCCATGCCGCCCTGCACGGTCGTGTTCTGCATCCACATCATTCCCGCCATCGCTGCGTCCGATGCCTCCTCGTCTCCGCCGGCGCTCGCCGCGGCGAACTGCATCGCTTGCGCCATCGCGCCGCCGATCTGCCGGTAATCGACTTTGAACGCGAAGATCGGGCGGACGCTCTCCGGGAGATCGAGCGATCCGAGCTTCGGCATGTCGGTCGCGACGTCGTTCACCGCGATGACGAGCTCGTTCCCGAGCGCGCCGTGGTACGCGGACATCGGACCGAGCGGCACCATCTGCAGACCGTGCACCGCTTCCGACTTGCCGAGCGACGGCACTCCGTACTGCGTCAAGATCGTCGAGAGCCGCTCCGCCATCACCGCCGAGTCTTCACCGTTGCACGGTTCGACCGTCAGCTGGGCGCGGAAGGGGAGCTGGCCGGGCTGCGCTTCCTTTCGGAGCGCCAACCGAAGCGACATCGGGCTCGCCATCACGTCGAGGCCGAAGAGCAGCGCGTCGAGCGGGAAATCGGGCTCCTCGATCTCGTCGGGCAACTCCGCGAGCCGCGTGTCGAGCATCGTCAGCGCGGAGTGCAGCTCCTCGTCCTTCTCGTCGACGAACCACGCGTCGGCGCCCGCGGACCACACCATGACGCCGTCGTCGCCGGCGATCGGCGTGAACTCGGCTGCCGGCAAGGCCCGCGACGAAGGGCTGGACGTGCAAGCTGCGAAGAAGAGAACAAAAAGTGCGAGCGATCGCGTCGTATTCATGGCGAGAGGATAGTGCGCGGGCGTGCTGAGTCCATTTTGATCCCGACTCACGGCGTCTCGCCGCTACGGGTTCTCCCTCGGTTCGACAGCTGAGCGGGTGGGCTGCTACCGTGCTCCGCGCCTTTTTCCGGCCCGCGAAGCGAAAGAATCCGGTCACAGGAACGCCTTGGCCTCGAACACTCCCACGGATCCGCCGGATCAGTCGCGATCGCCGCTCTACGGGGTCGAGAGCGATCGCGGCGAGGTCGGTGCGCATCCACACGGTGAGGAACGGTCGCGGGAGTTCCGCGAGAAACTGCGCGCGCTCGATCGGGATGTGCTCGGAAGATTTTATGAGCTGTACGCGCTGCGCGTCTACAACTACGTGCGGCGCATGGTGGGCGAGGACCAGGTCGCCGAAGACTTGACCCAAGAGATCTTCATGCACGTCCAGCGATCGTTGCCGAGCTACGACCCCGCGCGCGAGCTGTCGCCGTGGGTCTACACGCTCGCGACGAACAAGGTCCGCGATTTTTGGCGCTCGCGGAAGAACCTCGATCACCTGCGCGAGCGGAGTCTCGAGGAGCTCGACAGCGCGCAGCCGATCCCTGACGGCGGCGACGGTCCGATGGTCATGCTCGAGAGCAAGGAGCTCGGCGAAGTCCTGTCCCACGCGATCGACGCACTGCCCGAGGCACTGCGAGCGACGCTCCTCCTGCGCTACTTCGAAGGACTGTCGTTCGACGCGATCGCGGGCATCCTGGAGCGCAACGAGGACGCCGTGCGCAAGCGCTACTCGCGCGCCTTGGCCGAACTGCGCCGCGTGCTCCAGAAACCGCTTGGACTGACCGATGGAGGTCGTGCGTGAACGACCTCCGCGACGATCAGGGCCGCTCCTTCGATGCGGCGGTCGAGCGCGCGCTGGCGTCGGTGCCTCGATTGGCGCCGCGAGCCGAGTTCCTGCGCGATCTCGAGGCCCGGTTCACGTCGGTCGCATCGCCGCGTGCCGTCGATGCTCCCGCCCTGGGCGTCTTTCCGGCGCGTGCGTCGCAGCGAGCTTCGTCGCGCCCGCGCGTCCTTGGCTGGGCGATCGCCGCGGGTATCGCAGCGGTCGCTGCTTCCGCGCTCGCGATCTTCGGGTCGCGAACGTCCGACACGCTGCGCTGGGCCCCGGTCGCGGGGCATCTCCCGCTTTCGCCGGTGACCGTCGACGGCCGTTCGGTCGGGCCGGCTGAGTTCGCAATCGCGTTCGCGAACGGAACCGTGCCACACACCCTCGTCACCGGAACGGACGCTGTTTGGCTACAGCTCGGCGAACGCATGGTGTGCGAGCTGGCGCCCGGCTCGGAAGCCGAGCTCGGTCCGCTGCCCTACGATGGTTCGTCGCTCGTGATCGCAGCTCGCAAGGGCACGCTGCGCGTTTGCACCGGGGAAGAGTTCGTCGGCTCCAAGCTCGACGTGAAGACGCCGGACTTCGACCTCGCGATCACGGGGACGAGCTTCGCGGTCGACATCGACGACGAAGGCACGTGCGTGTGCTGCCTCGAAGGCCGCGTCGTGATGAAGGCGCCGGCGGCCTTCGATGAAACGTGGGCCGTCGACGGCGGGCGAATGTGTCGGATCTACCATGACGAGCGCGCGCCCAAGTGGGACGAGCTGAGTCAGAAGCACGGTCCGGCGCTCGCGGAGTTCGACCATCTCGCCGACGAGTTGATCCAGTAGCTTGCGCGCTCGCCGGGAAGCCCGCTAACACACACGGGCTTGGCTCCGTCTCGCCCCGGCCGAGGAAGGAAGGCTTTGACCGCTGCCGAGAGCGCACCGATCGGGAATCGAGAATCGTCGCCGCACGCGCAGGCACCGCGAGTTCGCTCCGTCGATGACCTGGCCGTCGAGGATCCTGCTGCGCAGAGCGACGTCGAGCTCGTGACGCGCGCGCGCACCGGCGACCGGTTGGCCTTCGCCGCGCTGTACGCGCGTCACGCCGCGAGCGTGCACGGCGTGTGCCTCGCGACCGGGCCGATCGACGAAGCGAACGATCTCGTGCAGGAGGTGTTCCTCTCCGCGTTGCGTGCCATCGACCAGCTCGAGGATCCGGGTCGCATCGGCGCGTGGCTCGTGACGATCGCTCGCAACCGCGCGCGTGATGCGCTGCGCGAGCGCGGGCGCGTCGTTCCGATCGATGCGTCGGTCACAGTGGACGCGCACGCGTCGCCGAGAGCGCACACCACGACCGACGAGGTCGATGAAGACGAGGCGCGCGCGGTGCTGGCAGTGATCCAGTCGCTGCCCGAGAGCTATCGCGAGACGCTGGTGCTGCGTCTCGTCGAAGGACTCACGGGACCCGAGATCGCCGATCGCACGGGCCTCACGCACGGCTCGGTGCGCGTCAACTTGCACCGCGGAATGAAGCTCTTGCGCGAGCGACTCGAGCGCACGGGCGAGAGTTGAGCCATCCATGAACGAGCGATACCTGTGGGACAAGAGCGGCGAGAGCGATCCGGAGATCGCGCGCTTGGAGACGTTGCTCGAGCGTTTTCGACACGCGCCGACGGCCGAGCTGGAGCTGCCGATCGGCGCGCATGCGAGCGCTGCTTCGGACATCGTCGATACGGAGGCCGATTTGCTCGGCGCGCCCGATGTGTCCGACGCATCTGGCTCCCGCACGAAACGCGTGCTCGTCCTTCTCGCCGCCGCGGCTGCGATGGTGTGCGTGTGGTTCTTCCTCGGTCCGGAGCGTCCCGTCGTGCGCGGCTACCCAATCGTCGGCCTCGAGGGTCGGCGCGTCCTCCGCGTCGGCGACGAAGTCACGACGGGTGAGCAACAGGCCGAGTTGCAGATCGCGGAGCTCGGTCACGTCTCGGTCGAGCCGCAGAGCCGCGTGCGCGTCGAGGACTGCGGCGAGCTCGCGCACCGGCTGTACCTAGAGACGGGTTCGATCCACGCGCGCATCCTCGGCGAACCGCGCGCATTCCAAGTCGGGACGCCGGCCGGTTTGACGGTCGACCTCGGATGCGAGTACACGCTCGAAGTCGCTCCGGACGGACGCGCGTTGCTCGAAGTTCTGACGGGACAAGTGGCGTTCGAGTTCGACGGCCGCATCGTGTACGTCCCGGCCGGAGCCGCGTGCGTGTCGACGCCCGAGCGCGGACCGGGACTGCCGCTTTTCGAAGACTCGACGCGCGAGTTCAAGCAAGCCGTGGCGACGCTCGAGTCGCACGGCCGGCTCGACTCCGTGGAGCAAGAAGCGGCGCTGTTCGACGGCACGCGTGAGGACACGCTGACGCTCTGGCATCTATTCGACGATGCGCGCACGCCGGCGGAGCTCACGCTGCGCGCGTTCGAGCGCCTCTCGAAAGTCTTCCCCAAGCCCGAGGGCGCGACGGACGCGGGCCTCCTGTCCGGCGATCGCGAGATGCGCGCGGCGTGGATGGAAGCGATGAAGCCGTCGTGGCGCGTGCAGTAGCCGGGAGATCCGGCTCGCGGTCGACCGAGTCGGACTCGCGAGCCTGCATGCGACGCTTCGTTCGGCGAGCGTCGACTTTGCCGTAGAGCTCTTCGCGGCTAGAACTGACGCGCGTGACGTCATCCGCACCCGTCTCCTTCCGCGACGCGGTGCGCGTGTGGCTCTACGTCGGGCTCAACAGCTTCGGCGGACCGGCGGGACAGATC
>JANLUN010000534.1:0-5557 GCA_031363505.1 Planctomycetota bacterium
TCCCCGAAGCGCTCGATCTGTTTCGACTGCGCGCCGCGGCGCGCGGACAAGGTTGGGACATCTACGAAGGCTGGCTCGCGCGCCGCGAACTCGCGCTCAAAGCCGATCCCGAAGAGATCGCAGGTGAGGGACGACCTCGCAAACGCCGTCGACGCCGTCGCGGCGCGCGCTCGACGACGGACGACGTGCCCGACGGCGTGGCGGAGTCGTCGGAGAGCTGAGGGGCGCGCGATCGTGCGGCGCTACTCCGCGGGCACCGCTTGCGACTGCTCTCGCTTGCGCGTCCAGACCGCGAATGCGGCGAGCGCGAATCCGATCATTCCCACGAGGATTCCAGCGATCGGTGCGAAGATCGACCATTCGGCGCCGCGCGCGAGGGACGCGGGAGTCGGCACCGCGTCGCCTTGGATCGTCGCGAAGCTGTGCAGCATTCCCGCGACGAATCCGACGCCTCCGAGGGCCGGGCCAGCGAGCATGATCACGATCCCGACCCGCAGCAGTCTGTTCGGCCGCATCGATCGACCGCCGTTCGGTGGCACGAGATCAAGATACACCGATGCGCGTCGCAGGAGATGTTGGCGGAAAATGCGTTCGTCTCCGCCCACGCGTTCGCAGAGGGGTAGATTTTCGTGGTTCGACGACGGATCGAGTTTTCCGGGGGCGCCGACAGCGTTCCACCACCCCCAGAGATCAGGAGTGCGCAACGATTGCGGCGATTGCGGCACAAGCGAAACCTGGTCTGAAGCTGTGCCCGGTGCCCCCGCGCGGGGAAAACTCGATCTGATCCCAGGCGACTGGACGGACCCGCCGACCAGGCGAGGGCGACAAGCCCGAGCCGGTCGGCTCCTGCCACCCGCAGGGAGCGGTACTCTCCGGAGACCGCTCCCTGCCCCTTTCTAGACAGTGCGCCCGGACGTGCGTCGGCACTCCTCGGTTGCGCTTCTGCGTGGCACCATGTCGCGCGTGCATTGTCTCGCGCGAGCGTTCGCCCTGCTGCTCATCGCCGCTCCCGCGAGCGCCGCGCAGCAGAAGAAGCCCAGCGGGAAGGACAAGCCGCCGACGCAAGGTAAGGACAAACCGGTCGCGCAGAGCCCGGAGATGGCGCGCCGCGATCAGGAGAACACGCGCGCGCGGCGGGCGTTCGACGCGCTTTCCGCCGGAGAACGCGACGAAGTCGCCGAGTTTTTCTCGGCCGAGACCGAGCGGCTGGGCACGTTTCAGTTGTCGCTGATGCGCTCGGTGTTGAAGGGTCAGGACAAGGACAGCGGTCTGTGGCCGGACTTAGAACCGCCGCCGGTGTTCGATCCGAGCGTGCACGCGCCGGGACAAGTGATCCCGCGTGAGTCGCTCACCGCCGACGATCCGCGCGTCCTGGCCCTGCGCAATCGTGAGCCGGGGCCGGGGTTCGAGATCGCGTGGACGTACGACTACGCGACGCGTGAACTGCGCCACGCGACGAAGGTGAAGGACGCGGCGCGCATCTTTGCGAATGGCCTCGCCGGAATTCCGCCGGGCCTCGACTTGTGCACCGCGCTCGTCGAGCGCGCGCTCGACGACGGCAGCCAGCAGAAGGTGCTCACGGCGTTCGGTCACGCGTACACCGATCGCAGCGGCACGGTGTACACCGGGATCACGCTGTACGACGCGTGGGCGTCGGGTGCAGAGATCGAGATGCCCGACGTCGACACGCTCGGGATCGTCCACACGGTGCTCGACGACTGGAAGACGTGGGTCGCGCCGATTTCGCCCGCGCAACATGACGACCTGTACGGGAAGCTCGGCGAGCTTTTCAAAGCCGGACATCGACACCGCGGATTGCGCCACGCGCTGGCGCAGTCGTACCTGGTCGGCTCCGCCACGCTGCGCGACGGATACGCGCCGCATCTCGACGGTTTCCACGCGCTGTGGGAGAAGCACCGCTCGACCCCCGCCGAACTCGCGCCGACCTTGCCGGCCGCGGCCAAGTGGGAGAAGTTCCTCAGCGATTGGGGCAAGCGCTACCGCTCGGATGCGAAGCTCGCGCGCGGCGGCCAGACGCGGCGCGCGACGCTCGACTCCGATGCCGCCGCTGTCCGCGCCACGATGCTCGGCGTGCTGACGGAATTCGGCGCGTTCGAGCGCATCGACGGTGGAAAATCTCCGCCCAAACGCTGAAATCACTCCCCCGCCACCCCCCGACCCTCACGAGGAGAACTCCAGGTCCGCCCACGAACTCGAAACGACCGCGCGCGCGCTCGTCGCGCCCAACAAGGGCATCCTGGCCGCCGACGAATCGACCGGCACGATCGAGAAGCGACTCAAGTCGATTTCCGTCGAGAACACCGAGGAGCATCGCCGCGACTACCGCGACATGCTCTTCACGACGCCGGGTGCGAACGAGTTCATCAGCGGTGTGATCCTCTACGACGAGACGATCCGTCAAAAAGGACGCGACGGAACGCCGTTCCCGAAGATCCTCGCGAAGAACGGGATCATCCCCGGCATCAAGGTGGACACGGGAGCGGTCGTGCTCCCGAACTCGGCGGATGAAAAGCGGACGCAAGGCCTCGACGGATTGCGCGAGCGGCTCAGCGGCTACAAGGCGCTCGGCGCGCGCTTCGCGAAGTGGCGTGCGGTGATCACGATCGGCGAGAAGATCCCGACGCACCACTGCATCGTCGACAACGCGCACGCGCTCGCGATCTACGCCGCGCTGTGCCAAGAGCAAGGCATCGTTCCGATCGTCGAGCCCGAGGTGTTGATGGATTGGAGCAACACGCTCGAGCGTTGCTACGAAGTCACCGAGGCGACGTTGATCGAAGTCTTCGCCGCGCTGCGCGCGCACGATGTTTCGCTCGCAGGGATACTGCTCAAGCCGAACATGGTGATCGCTGGAAAGCTCTGCAAGACGCAGGCGACCGTCGATCAGGTTGCGACCGAGACGCTGCGCTGCTTCCGCAACACCGTTCCGGCCGCCGTGCCTGGCATCGTGTTCTTGTCGGGCGGACAGACCGCGACGCTGGCGACCGCGCACTTGTCGGCGATGAACGCGAAAGGACCGCATCCCTGGCAACTCTCGTTCTCGTATGGCCGCGCGCTCCAAGACGAAGCGCTCAAGGCGTGGAAGGGTGACCCGAAGAACGTCGCCGTCGGTCAACAGGCGTTCTTCAACCGCGCGAAGATGAACGGTGCCGCACGCAACGGCAAGTACAGCGAGAAGATGGAGAAGGAGCTCGTGCGCGCCTGACGTTCACGGGTGGCGATCACGCTGAGCTGACCGCGCGCGCGGCCAGCTCGGCCGTCGCGAACGCCGCTTGGAAGTTGAGCCCGCCGATCGGCCCGTCGAGGTCGAGGATCTCGCCGCACGCGTAGAGTCCTTCGTGACCGCGCACGCGCATCGTGCCCGGATCGACGTGCGTCAGCGCGAGCCCGCCGGCCGTCACTTCGGCCGCGTCGAAGCCGAGCGTTCCATCGATCGGGATGCGCAGACCCTTCAAGCTTTCGACGAGTTGGTGGCGCGCTGACTTGTCGAGCGACTGTGCGCGCACTTCGATACCGACGAGGCCGGCTTGTCGCGCCGCTGCATCCGCGACTCGCCCCGGAACCTGCGCGGGCAACGTGCGTCCGATCGACGGCGCACCGCGCGCTCCCGCTCCGGCGATCAGCGCATCGCGCAACGTCTCGCGCGAGATCTCCGGCATGAGATCGACGATGAGCGTGAACGACGGCGGCGGCGTGCCGCGTCGGCGAGCCGACGCTTCCGCGCGCGCGACGGGTGCGGAGACATCCATCGCCGCGGGTCCGGAGACGCCGTGGTGCGTGAAGAGCAGCGGCCGCGCACGTTCCGCGCACGTCGTGCCGCGTTCGTCGACGAGCCGCACGCTCGCGTCCTGGAGTGAAACGCCCGCAAGCTCGCGCACCCAGGCAGCCGGGCTCGACAGCGGCACCAACGCAGGAACCGGCTCGACGATCGGTAGTCCAAGTTCGGCCAGCCACGCATAGCCGTCGCCCGTCGTGCCGGTGCGCGGGTAACTCATTCCGCCGGGACAGACGATCAGCCGCGACGCGCGAAACTCCGCGGCGCCTTCGGCACGTACGACCCAGTCGTCGCCGGAGCGTGCAAGCCCTCCGACGCGTATCTCACGCGCGATTCGAGCGCCGGCCGTCGTCGCATCGCGCTCGAGTGCATCGCGCACGTCGCGCGCGCGGCCGCTCTTCGGGAAGATCTTCTCGAGCGGCGCTTCGACCGTTGGGACGCCGAGCGCTTCGAAGTGCGCGCGCAGTCCTTCCGGGGTCAGCGCGCGCAGCGCCGGACGCAAGAAACGCGCTCCATCGGCGCCGAAGAGCTCGCCGGCCGCGCTCGCTCCCAGCGTCGTCGTCAGATTGCAGTGCGTTCCCCCGCTCGCGAGCACCTTGGTCCCGGTGCGCGCGGTCTTCTCGAGCAGCAGCACGCTGCGACCGAGCCGGGCCGCGCGCGCCGCGGCCCACAGCCCGGCTGCACCGGCGCCGATCACGCACACTTCGACAATTCTTGTCATGCGGGCGGACATGCTCGTGCCGCGAACGTCGGCGCGCAATTCTTGAATGCGGAGTTCGTCGCGAGCTTTGGCGTGTGGAAGAATGCGCGAGCGATGTCCACGGTCCAAGTCGTTTCGACGCTCGGTATCGGGCTACTCGCCGGCGCCCACCACGCGCTGAGCGGGCCCGATCACATGGCGGGCGTCGCGCCGCTCGCCGCAGGGAGCGGGCGTGGTGCATGGCGCGTCGGAGTCGGCTGGGGACTTGGACACGTCAGCGGTGCGACGCTCGCGGCTGTAGCGGCGCTGCTGCTACGCGAGAGCGTGCCGCAGTTCGAGACCACGCTCGCCCCGCTGTCCGAGACGATCGTCGGCGTGCTCTTGTGCGTGCTCGGCGTGCTCGGACTCCATCGCGCGCTGCACACGCACGAGCATGCGCACGATGGCGCGGCTCGCGGCCGGATGACGGCGTTCGGTCTCGGCTTGTTTCACGGCGCGGCCGGGCTCTCGCACCTCTTCGCGGTGCTGCCCGCGCTCGCACTGCCAGGCCTCGCGCTGCCCGCTGCGTATCTCACCGGCTACGGCGCGGGAAGCTTGGTCGCGATCGTCGGTTTCGCGTCCGCGCTCGGACGCTTGGCGGGACGCGAGCACGCGCGCTCGCGTCGTTGGTGGCTCGGTGCAGCAAGCGCAGCGAGCCTCGCGGTCGGGATCCTGTGGATCGTGCACCCGCTGTGACAGGCTGCACGCCGTCGCAGTCGACTCGCACCATCGTGGCTGCCGCTGCGCTCTGCCGTGGTGCAGATCCTGATGCCATTCGTCCGCGCAGCCGCCGTCCGTAGCCTCGAATGAGCCTCCCTGCGCGTGCGTCTCGACTCCCGCGCACCGGCGCGAGTCCGAGTTAGAATCGCGCAGCTTGCGGGCTCCATGTGGGGGCGTCGGCCCCGCGGGGGTGGGTACGGAGGAGAGACGATGATCGACCAGGCATCTCTCTCCCTTATGG
Organism: Planctomycetota bacterium; assembly: GCA_031363505.1. Taxonomy (GTDB): domain Bacteria; phylum Planctomycetota; class UBA1135; order UBA1135; genus JANLUN01. The sequence goes on from JANLUN010000534.1 coordinate 5,497, forward strand.
AAACGCAAGCGTGACGGACGCGGCCTGGTCCGTCATCGCAGCGAACTTCGACGGCGACGGA
>JANLUN010000667.1:0-2025 GCA_031363505.1 Planctomycetota bacterium
CGCGGCTTGGTTCTCGGCCAGCTGCCGCACGAGGTTGAACGCGGCCTGCGAGTGGTCGCCGGCGCCGCCGCTCATGACGCGGCTGAGGTTCTCCTCCACCGAGGCCTCGTGACCCGCGATCGCGCCGAAGAACAGGAACACGAGCACGATCGCGCCGACGATCGCCGCGGGGACGACGATCAAAGGAATGAACAGGTTCTTGTACGGGGACGAGCCGGCCACAGCAGTCTCCGTCCCCGATTCTGCATCCGCGCTCGCCGGGTCTCCGGGTCGAGGCTCTTCGGAGCTCATCGGCTCGCCTCGGCCGTCCATGGGTGATCCGACAAGCGCGCCATCTTCGGCAGCTTGCCCACCAGGGGCCGGACGTAGTCGAGGAAGGCCGGCGCGATGTCGTTGTCGCCGGCGATGAACTGCGCGTCGAGTGGGCGCGTTTCCTTGGCGACGCGCGCGAGCTCGACGATCTCGTAGTCGACGGAGTACTTGGACTTCGGCTCGCGCACGATCGCGACCGAGCCGTGCTGCGCCTTGCCCTTGATGGCGGCGCGGGCTGCGGTGCGTCCGACTTCGCGCGCTTCCTGCGCGTCGACCTCGGAGTAGAGCCCGGCGAACGAGCGTTGCAGGTAGCCGAACGTATCGGCGCGCACACGCAGCTTTTCACCCAGTCGCTTTTTCAAATGCTCGGCCAAGAAGTCGCCGAGCGCGCCCGAGCCGGAGAGCTGCACGTTGCCATGGCTGTCCTTCTCCTTGCTGTCGACGATCAACCTGCCGTTCGGACCGTGCACGCCTTCGGACAGCGCGACGAGGCAGCGGCCGAGACGCTTGTACACGCCGTCGACATCGGCGACGAAGCGCTCGAGGTCGAACACGCGCTCCGGCACATAGACGAGGTGCGGGCCGTCGTCGGGATTCTGGCGCGCGAGGACGCTGGCCGCGGTGAGCCAGCCGGCGTTGCGGCCCATGATCACGTCGAGCTTGATGCCCGGCAGCGAACGGCTGTCCTGGTTGTCACCCAGGATGGCGTGCGCGACGAACTTCGCCGCAGACCCGTAGCCCGGGCAGTGATCGGTGACCCGCAGATCGTTGTCGATCGTCTTCGGGACGTGGAACAAGCGCACGTCGTAGCCCTTGGCCACCGTGAGCTCGTTCAGGATGTGCGCGGTCTCGGCCGAGTCGTTGCCACCGATGTAGAAGAAGTAGCGGACGTCGTGCTTCTGGAACGCCGCCAGGATCGACTCGCATTCCTCGCGCGTCGGCTTCTTGCGCACGGAGCGCAGCGCGGCGGCGGGCGTGGTCGCGACCGCCTCGAGCGTCTTCTTGCTCTCGCGCGACAGATCGATGAGCTGGCCTTTGAGCAGCCCTTGGATCCCGTGCACGGCGCCGAGGACGTGTCCGACCTTCTTGCTGTCGACGCACGTCTCGACGATCCCGACGAGGCTTTGGTTGATGACGCACGTCGGCCCGCCGGACTGACCGATCAACGCATTTCCGACGGGGTTTCGCATGGGAGGCGCGGGCGCGAAAGAAGCTATCGCGCGCGCTCGACCTGTCAACCGGCGGGCGCGTCTTCCGCACCTTGCGCGCGGTAAGCGACGTGCCTAGACTCCGCGCCGCATTGTCTTGCCTAGGTGCTCCGGTGGCGGAATTGGCAGACGCGCAGGACTAAGGATCCTGTGGGGCGACCCATGCTGGTTCGATTCCAGTCCGGAGCACCATTTTCGCGCGTTCCGCGAGCGCCCGAGGTCACTTCGCCGGTAGCGGCACGACCGCGCGAATCGACAGCTCGAAGCTCTTCGGATCGAGCGCCAGCATCACCAGCGCGCTCTGCATCGCTTCGAGGTAGGTGATCGAGCGCTCCTGCGCGGCCATCAGCGCCGGCACCTGTTCGTCGCGCAGCCGCGCTTCCAAGCTCTTGAGGCGTGGCTCGACGATATCGTCGACCTTCGATTGGGTCTCCGGCGTGTGTTGGCCGCGCTTCTCGGCTGGTAACGACTCGCGGATCACTTGCTCCTCGGCGAGCGCGCGCTC
>JANLUN010000555.1:0-5809 GCA_031363505.1 Planctomycetota bacterium
GGCCTTGATGAACTCGACCGCGCGGTAGGCGCCCGTCGTCACCGCCTGGATCGAGGCGCCGGTGAACCAGTAGATCACCGCGCCGCCCGTGATCAGGCCGAGCAGGAAGGGCGGGTGCAGGAGCGACAGGTTCTGCATGTACTCCGGCTGCAGACCGTGCGTGAGCATCACGATGATCGAGAAGATCATGGTCGTGGCGCCGGTGACGGCGGTGCCGATGAGCACGGGCTTGGCGGTGGCCTTGAACGTGTTGCCCGCGCCGTCGTTCTCTTCGAGGTAATGCTTCGCCTTTTCGAAGTTGAGGTCGAACGCGAAGTCCTTCTTCACCTCTTGCTTGATGTTCGGGACGTTCTCGATCAGCGAGAGCTCGTACACCGACTGCGCGTTGTCCGTCACCGGACCGTACGAGTCGACCGCGATCGTCACCGGACCCATGCCGAGGAATCCGAACGCGACGAGTCCGAACGCGAACACCGCTTCGGCCTGCATCAGCGCGCCGACGCCTTGGATGGCGACGAGGTACGCGGTGCCCATCAGCACCGTGAAGACGACGCCCATCCAGTACGCGCTGAAGTTGCCCGCCGTCAGGCCGGCGAGCACGTTGAGCGACGCTCCGCCTTCCTTCGACGCTTCGACGCACTCGCGCACGTGGCGCGAGTTCGTCGACGTGAAGACCTTGATGACCTCCGGGATGATCGCGCCGGCGAGCGTGCCGCACGTGATGATCGCCGAGAGCTTCCACCACAGAGTGCCGTCGCCGAGATCCGGAATGAGGAAGTAGCTCACGATGAACGTCAACACGACGGACACGATCGAGGTCAGCCACACGAGGAACGTGAGCGGCGCCTCGAAATCCATCTTGTCGACGTTGCCGTACTTGGCCTTGGCGAGCGCTTCGTTGATCAGGTACGACGCGCCGCTGGCGATGACCATCATGATGCGCATCGCGAAGAGCCACACGATGAGCTGCACCTGCACGATCTCGTTCGGCACCGCGAGCAGGATGAACGAGATCAGCGCGACGCCCGTGACGCCGTAGGTCTCGAAGCCGTCCGCCGTCGGGCCGACCGAGTCGCCGGCGTTGTCACCGACGCAGTCGGCGATCACGCCGGGGTTGCGCGCGTCGTCTTCCTTGATGTTGAAGACGATCTTCATCAGGTCGGACCCGATGTCCGCGATCTTCGTGAAGATGCCGCCCGCGATCCGCAGCGCAGCGGCGCCCAGCGATTCGCCGATCGCGAAGCCGATGAAGCACGGGCCGGCGTAGTCGCGCGGCATGAACAAGAGGATGCAGAGCATCAGGAAGAGCTCGATCGAGATCAGCAGCATCCCGATGCTCATCCCGGCCTTGAGCGGGATCTGGTAGCAGGGGAACGGCTTGCCGCGCAGCGCCGCGAACGCGGTGCGCGAGTTCGCGAACGTGTTCACGCGGATTCCGAACCACGCGACGATGTAGCTGCCGGCGATGCCGATCAAGCTGAAGAGGATGATCGTCGCCTCCTTGAGCGCCGGCATGCCGGCGACCATTTGGTGCGTCACAGGATCCTCGCTCTGCGCGAACATCCCGAAGTAGACGACCATGATCGCGCCGATGAACAGCTCGAGGAACAGGATGAACTTGCCCTGCGTCACGAGGTAGGTCTTGCAGGTCTCGTAGATCAGCTCGGACACCTCGAGCATCGAGCGGTGCACCGGCATGTTCTTCAGCTGTCCGTAGATCACGAGGCCGAAGATCAAGCCGAGGACGCACACGGCGAGGCCGCTCATGAGCAGCGTGTGACCGTCGACCCCCATGAACTGGACGGAGGAAAGATCGGGGAGGATGAGGTTCGCTTCGCCGCCGTGGTGCGACTTGGCGGCCTCTTGGGCGATCGCGCCGCTCGCGTACGCGAGTGCTGCGGTGGCCGACGAAATGGGGGGGAACATCGTCTCTCGGTCCTCCTTGACTGGGAAAAAGTGGCGAGCGTTATAAGCGGGCGCGCGCCTCGATGCAAAGCGGGACCCTGTGGGAGCGGCCCGCCCTCGATCGCCGTCCGACGTTCTCCGTGCGAACGGTGCGAGCGGGGGCCTCGCCGGGCGAAGAAATGCGAGAAACCGCGCATCAGCGCGGTTTCTCGGGAGGCCGTGAGCCCGGGGTGCGGATCGCCGGCTAGCGCAATTCGCGGATGCGTAGCCGCGAGATCTTGATCTCGCCGCCTTCGTTGAGCGTGAGACCGAACGCACCCTTCCGAGTGCGCGCCCAGCTCGTTCCGTCCGGCGTGTAGGGCTCGACTTCGGCGGTGTTCCACAGGATCGAAAGCTTGCTGCCGATGAACGTCGCCTTGCCGCTGTACTTCTGGCCGACCTTGAAGCCGCCCTCGCCCGACGAGATCGGATAGCTGTCGCCGGCGTTGTCGGGACGGCGGCCGAGCCGGAAGTAGAACGAGCCCGTGCCGGAGACGACCGTGAATTCCATGTCGAGCTCGAAGTCGCGCCACTGCTCGCGGTCGCCGATGCTCATGATCGCGGTCTTCCCCGCGCCGATCTCGGGACCGACCGCCTGCAGTTCTCCGCTGTCGATGCGAAAGCCCTTCAATCCGTCGTTGGCCCAGCCCTTGATCGCATCGCCGGCGAGGAGATCCTTCCACGGCGCCTTTTCGACCACGTCGGGCGTGAACACCGCGGTCGCGATCGCGTCGGACTCGGTGATGATGTCGCGGTAGCGCTGCTTGTAGTACTCCTCGGCTTCCTTGGTCTTGCTGCGCATCGACGCCTCGAAGAGCTTCAGCACTTCGTCCTCGGCCGCCGTGTACGCCGTGAGCGCCGCGCGCGCTTCGGACGGTCCCTTGGCCGCGATCGCCTTCGCGTCGTCGTGGAGTCGGACGATGTAGGTCTTGTCGATCACGCTCTTCGCGGCATTGAGGCGCGTCTTGAACTCGGGCGGCATCGCGTCGACGCGCTGCTCCAAGTCGCTCAGGATCCGCCGGGTCTTCGCGATGATCTGCGGCGTTTCGCTCGCGGCGTTGTTGATCACCTGCTCGGCGTTGGCCAGCCGTTCCTCGGTTTCCTTGCGGTCCTTCGCCGTGTCGAGGTTCGTCTTCGCGCGGGACACGATCGTGCCGACCTCAGTGGTGGCGGACGAGTCTTCCCAGAGCGGCTTCTTCGACTCGGCGTACGCGATGGCCTCGGTCGCTTGGACGAGATTCGTCAGGTCGAACCCCTTCATCTTCGCGACGAAGTCGTCCACCTCCTGCTTCGCAGCGGCGACCGCGGCGGCTTCGGCAGACTTCTTCGCTTGCACGCGCCACCAAACCCCGAGGGCGATCAGGGTGAGAACGCCGCAGACGATCCACCCGTACATCATCACCTTGTTCTCGCGCTTCTTGAGAAGCTCGATCTCGCGGCGTACGTCGGGCGTGGAACCGCGCGACTTGCTCTTGCTGCTCGCGCCGGAGCTCGGCGCGGACGTGGCGCGCGGCGCGGGGCTGGCCGCGGAGATTGCGATGGGCGCGGGCGCTGACGCCGCGGGCGGCGGCTTGCTCGCGGCCGGGGCAGGTCGAGTCGCGCGCGGCGGCGCGTCCGAGCTCGCCGTTCGCTGCGAGAGGGGCGGAGTCGCGCTGGCGGGCTTGGTGCTCGCGGGCGGGGCGTTCACGCTCGCTTGGGCGGCCGTCGTGCTCGTCGGCGCGGGGCTCGCACGTCGCGTCGCGGGCACCGGCGGTGCCGCTTTCGGCGCCGAGGATTGACCCGCCTTCTCAGCGGCTCGGCGAGCTCGCTCGGCCTTGCGCTCGGCTTCGCACTTCTGGCACAGGATCCGGAGCGACGTGACCTCGGTATGCGCGTCGGATGGAGTGAAGGAAGTGCCGCAGTTCTCGCAAATCGCCATTTCGTTTCCCTTGTTCAGGCGGGGGGCAGGGGGGGCGGAAGGCGGCCGGACCTCCGGCGCTCCTCCCGGAGCTTCTCGTCGAACATGTCACGGAAGTTCGGCGCGCTCGCCGGCACGGTGGGGCGGGCGCGGCCTCGCCGACGCTGGGCCAAATACATTAGCAGGCGCACACTGAAGATGGCGAGAGCCATGCCCACCAGCAGGGCGGCCGTATGGTCGCCCAAGAAGCCCATGTGGTGCGCCGGGGCGCTCTCGACCTCCCGCATGTTGCGGGCGAGGACGTAGGGCACCTCCCTGATCTCGCCGCGTTGGTTCTCGTAGCGGACGGTGCGGTAGAAGATCCCCTCGACGTCGATGGCACCGCGCCGCATGTCGAAACCGGGCGGGGGCGTCGGCAGATCGAAGAACGTCCCGATCGATCCGTCGGCCTCCGCCAAGAACCCGCGGTAGACGTCGGTGACGTCGAAGATCGGCTCGCGGAGCTTCTCGGTGAACATGTGGCTCACTACGCCGCGCACGCGCACGAACTCGCCGCGGTACGCGTCGGGCTGCGCCATGAACGCCGTGTAGTCGAGCGTGCGGGTCGCGCGCGCGCTGACTTCCTCGGGCGTGTACGCCGTGAGGGACTGGATCAAGCGCCGGTAGCCCGGGGTTTCCTTGAAGTCGTCGCCGTTCTGCGAGTCGGCCAGCGCGCCCTCGAAGAGCGTCGAGAGCTTTGCGCGCTGCTCGTCGAGCGACTGCGGCGAGAGCAGCTCGGGCGGCGGCGGGGCTTCGACCGGCTGCGGCGGCTGCTTCGCCTGTTTCGCACGCCCCGCGAAATAGAGAGCGAACAGCGTCAAGAACACGAGCAAGCCGGCGAACCACAAGATGCGCTGGAACTCGGTCGAACCGAAGAACGACGACTGCCCTCCGCTCGACTCGAACGGTCGGCGACGCGGTGGTTCGTTACCGGACGTCTGAGGAGAGGTCATGCCCACGGGCCTAGTCGCCGGCGCTCGAGCGGGGGACCGAAAAACGAGCCTGTCGATCGATGACAGCTGTGATCGAGGTACGGAAGGGTGCATGGAGCGCTCTCGCGCTCCACGTGCCTGGGATCCGCCGCCGCGCTGTCCCATGCGCGCGTGTGCGCGACCGCATGCGCGACACGGGGGACATGGGCGAGGTCGCTGCTACTGCTTCGCCGCCGCACCCAACGCGAACTCGATCTTGTCGATGTTCAGCGACTTGCAGATGTTCATGACGTTGATGACCTCGGTCCAGGGCACGCGCGCATCGCCGTCGATGATCACGGGAACTTCGGGCTTGTTCATCTTCACGAAGTCGGCGTGCGCGCCTTGGATGAGCGCTGTCAGCTCATCGTCGCTCTCGATGTCGCGGTGGCCGTAGCGGCGCGTCGTCTTTTCTCTCTGCGGGTCCCAGTACATCGCGACGCGGATTTCGACCGGCACGGCCGCCATCGAGCCCGATGAGCCCTTCCCCTTCGGCAGCCACGAATCGAACTTGCCTTCGAGTTGCTTGAAGCGGAACGAGCACATGAAGAACACGCACAGGCAGAAGATGATGTCCACCATCGCCACGACGTTCATGCCCACGGGGTTATCGTCGGGATCTCCACCACCAGCCATGCTTCAGTTCTCCTGACTCTCGCGTCTCGCGATCACTTGCCGGGTTTGGCGGCGCCCACCGCGATCTTGTACATCCCGGTCGTACCACAGATCTCGATCACTTTTTGGATGTCGCCGTACGGGGCGGTACGGTCGGCACGGACGAGGACACGTCGCTTCGACAAGCGCTTCTTGGCTTCCGGATCGACTTCCGCCTCGAGGTCTGCGTCGGCTTCGATCTGGAGCTGAGCCTTCAGCGTGTCCTTGTCGAAGTCCTTGCCGCGGATCGACCACAACCAGTGGCCATCCTCGCGACACACGCCGCCGTTTGCCTGCACGGGGC
>JANLUN010000556.1:0-4320 GCA_031363505.1 Planctomycetota bacterium
GTGGGCGCGCGTCACGCGCTCTGGCGCTTGCGCGCCGAGCTCGAAGAGCAGCGCCCCGTCGGACGTGTCGGTCGACGCGGACACACCGAGTGCCGCGAGCGGCGCGCGAGCTCGGTCGGGCTCGCGCACGACGAGTCGCCAGCGCGAGGACTGCGCGGCGAGCAGGCGCACGGTCTCTTCTTCGACGAGCAGGCGCCCGTGACGCAGCACACCGATGCGATTGCACAGGCCCGCGAGTTCCTGAAGTTGATGGCTCGAGACGAGGATCGTCGTGCCGCCCTGGTTGAGCGAGCGCAGGAGATCGCGCATCTGCGCGATGCCTTCCGGGTCGAGTCCGTTCGTCGGCTCGTCGAGCAGCAGGTACGCCGGCGAGCCGAGCAGCGCCTGGGCGATGCCGAGGCGCTGGCGCATCCCTTGTGAATACGCATGCACTGGTTTGTCGCCCGCGTGTGCCAAGCCGACGCGCTCGATCCAGCGTCCAGCCTCGGCGCGCGCTTCGGCGCGCGCGAATCCTTGGAGTCGTGCCAACTCGATCAGGTTCTTCGCGCCGTTCCAAGCGGGCTGAAAGCCCGGCGTCTCGATGAGAGCCCCCATGCGCGCCCGCGCCTCGCGTGGAAAACGGCCTGCATCGAAGCCGTCGACGACGACCGAGCCCCCGTCAGGCCGCTGCAGGCCGAGCGCGATGCGCATGGCGCTGGTCTTGCCCGAGCCGTTGTGTCCGATGAAGGCGTAGCAGTCCCCCGCTTGCACGTGCATCGACAGTCGATCGAGAGCCAGCTGGGCTCCGAAGCGGCGCGACACGGAGCGTAGTTCGAGGGACATCGGCGGGTGGCGCCGCGCGCCGCTGGCTCGGCAGTGTGCAGGCCTCGCCGAGGCGGTGCAATGCGCTTGCGCGCGCTCCCGTCGGATGCGTGTCGACGCAGCGCGCCGGGCTCGCGTCGCGCTGCCGCGAGTGGGCACGGCTCAACCGCGGCATTTGCACGGAACGGCTCGGTGAACGCGAGCAGGACAGAGCCGGGATGTTTCGCAGGCGCGCCGCGATCGTACGCGCACGACGAGAGCGAAGTGCGTCGTTCGACCGCGGTTGACTCGAAGTTCACGGAAGATTGATCGGCAGCATCACACGACTGATCGTGTGGACGCGGCCGTTCGAAGCCGCGACGTCGAACGGGAACCAGATGCGACCGTTGGCGAGGTCCGGCTCGTTGTCGATCAGCGTGCGGCCCGACGGCTGAAACGTGGCCCCTGCGAGCAGCGTTGCGACCGGCGTGCTGGTGCTCGCCGCCAGCGCGAAATCGTTCGAGTCTAGGTCTCCCGGAGCCACGTGATAGAGCAGCACGTCCGTGAGCACGGGCAGCGGATTCCCTCCGCCGAGCGTCGTCAGAGCCGAGACGAGGAACTGCCAGGAACCTTGCTCGTCGACCCCTCCGTAGCCCAGATCGCGAGCCAGGCGCACGAAGGCCGCGTCGTTCGGCGCGAACAGCGTCAGGCTGGCGGTCGGGTCGTCCAGCGCGCCGACGAGTCCCGCGGTCGTCACGGCGGTCAGGAGGATGTCGAAGTCGCGTCCGGACGAGTCGAACGCCCCGCCGTTCGCCGCGACGAACTGCGCGATCGTCGGAACCGGACCCGCTTGGCCGGCTCCCCCAACGGCGAGGGCGAGCGAAGGAACCGAGCACAGGAATGCGGCAGCCGAGGTGGACAAGAGAAGTTGCTTGAGCTTCATGAGAGATCCTTCGTGAGCGGTGGTTGCGGCGACGTGGGCTCGAACCCGCACGTCTTGCCGCGCGCTTCGCTCGTCGAGTGCGACCAGATGCGCTCGGCAGAAGAAAATCAGAGAAGCGGACGGCTCGCGCAGCGTGTCCCGAATCTGACGCGGAGCTGGCGAGCGTTGTCCCGCCTTTGGTGAGTCCCGGCACACACGACGTCTCGAATCGCTCGCCACGTCGCGATCCGAAGGATCGGGTTGTGGATCGTTCACCGCCCCAGCGGCAGCTCCACGCAGAAGCACGCGCCCGCGCCGTCGACGCGCTCCAGGCGCAGATCGCCGCCGAGCTCGCGCGCGAGGCCCAGCGCGATCGCGAGGCCGAGGCCCACGCCCGGATTGGGATCGCGCTCGTCGCGCTCTCCGCGCTCGAACGGCTGGAAGATCGCGCGCGCCTGCGCGTGTGGCACTCCCGGACCGTGATCGCGCACGCGCAGTTCGAGAACGGCGTGGTTCGCGTGCGCACCGATCTCGATCATTGCCGGCGTCCCCGTGCGGCCGTACTTGCAGGCGTTGTCGACCAGGTTGAGCAGGATCTGACCGACGGCGTGGGCATCGGTCGCGAGCTCGACCTCGCGCGCGCTCTCGACGTCGAGCGTGAGCACCGCACCGGCTTCACGCGCGCGGCGCTCGAGCATCGGCAGCACGCGCTCGAGAATCGCGTCGAGCGTCATGCGCTCACGCGCGAGCTTGCGCCGGCCTTCCTCGAGCTGCGCGTGGACGAGCACGTTTTCGACCAAGTGCGCGAGGCGCTCGGATTCCTTCTCGAGCGTCTCGAGGTACGTCGCGCGCTGCGCCTCGGGCACCATGCCCTTGGCGAGCATCTCCGAGTACATGCGGAAGGTCGTCAGCGGCGTGCGCAGCTCGTGCGTCACGGCCGATGCGAAGCGGCTCTTCTTCTCGCCGTGCGTGATGCTCGCGTGCAGCGTGATCCCGACCGCCGCGACGGCGACCAGCGCTGCGAGCCAGGTCGTCCACAGTGTTGCGCGCACCGGCGTCACCCACGCGAGCGGCGGCGCGGCCGGACAATGCGCGCGCAGCTCGGCCGGGAAGGCCGCAAGGCGCGGCGGTGCGTCGGCACTCGCCAATGTTGCACTGATCTGCGGCACGAGGTCTACCTCGCGGAACAGGTCGCGCGCTTGATCGAGGAGCAGCACGCGCAAACGCGGCCAGTCGGCCACGAACCCTTGCAACAGCTCTTCGCCATTCTCACCGCCGACGCGAACGCGGCGCACGAAGTACAGCTCGTCCGACCGCGCGGGCGTAGGCCCGGTGAACCACACCGGCACGAGCGCGCTCGTGATGAAGGAGCCCGCGCTCGCACCGTTCGCGGACGACGCGGCATTCGTCGAGGACGCGGCATGTGCCGACGGCGCGGCGCCCCCGACCACGAAGTTCGCCTTCTGTCGCTGGTAGCTCTGCTGCGCGCGCTGCCAGAGGTCGCGCTCGTTCTCGGCCGAGACCGCGGCCTCGCGATCTCCAGTTCCAACGAGAGGTCCGAGCTTGGTGAGCTTCTTCGGCGGCAACTCCTGGTTCATCAGTGCGGCCACCGCGCTCTCACTCGCGACCTGCGCGCAGGCGAGCTCAGTGGGACCGAACAGCGCGGCGAGCTCGGCGAGCTTCGCCTGCATTCGGTCGAGGTCGCCCGCGTCGTGTCCGTTCGTCTCGGCGAGGTCGCGCAGATTTCCCGTCGGCACCTGCGGCGAGCTCCACACGCCGCGCGAGTCGACCTGGAAGTGGATGCGCACGATCTCCGATCGGAACGCGAGCAAGGGCGAGGTCGTCAGCACTTCGCCGGGCTCGATGCGGTTGAACAGTCTCGTGTAGGCGCGCTCTTCGGAGAAATACGGCAGGTACTCGTGGTACGGGCGCGCCGCTTCCTGCTCGAGATGCGGCGCGAACCACGAGTCCATGCGCCACAGGGCGAGTCGCAGCGCGGCCTCGTGCGCCGTGCGTTGCTCGTGAGCGTGACGGGGCCGGTGGGCGGATTGATAGGCAGTGTCATTGTTCGCGCTTTCTGGGTTGTACTCTGCCGGCTCGCTGCGATCGAACAGGCGCGTGTAGGCGCGCTCCTCGGAGAAATAAGGCTGGTACTCGTAGTAGGGGCGCGCCGCTTCGTCCTCGAGCTGCGGCGCGAACCACGAGTCCATGCGCCACAGTGCGAGCCGCAGCGCGGCCTCGTGCGCCGTGTTGGAGCGCGCGCGCTGCTCGGCGCGCTCGAGCTCGAGCACCGAGCGCGTCATCCAGGTCAACGCGACGAGCGTCGAGAGCGCGCACGCGCCGTAGATCAGCCACCAGCGGCGATGGTTCTGCTTCACGGCGCCGCGATCTCCACCGAATCGCCGAGCATGTAGCCCTTCGAGCGCACGGTGACGACGATGCGCGCAGCCTCGGGATCCTCGCCGAGCTTCTCGCGCAGCCGCGCGATGTGCATGTCGATCGTGCGGGTCGCGAGACCGCGCGTGTCGATGCCCCACACGCGCGTCAACAACTCCTCGCGCGTCACCGCGCGACCGCGGGAACTCGCGAGGTAGCGCAGGATGTCGACTTCGCGCTCG
>JANLUN010000582.1:0-8132 GCA_031363505.1 Planctomycetota bacterium
ATCGCGTACTTCCCGCGCATCTACGACTACGTGCACGACGTGTTCGAGGAGCTGTGGGAGAACCACGTCGGCGAGCGCTACTACCGCATCTTGTGCGACCAGCAGGTCGGCTTCCCGCTGGTGCACTCCGAAGTCGACTTCAAGCACCCGCTGCGCTTCGGCGATCGGCCGCTCGTGCGCGTGACGTGCTTCAAGCTCGGGCGCTCGTCGCTCGGACTGCGCTACCTGTTCAAGCTCGACGAGCAAGTGTGCGTCGACGCGCGCATGACGACGGTGTGCGTCAACTTGAAGGACATGACGAGCCTCGAGATGCCGGAGCGCTTCCGCACGCGCTTCGAGTCGATCATGGAGCCGCTGTGAGAATCAGCCAGATGCACGGCCGCTACCGGCCGGTCTTCAGCTTCGAGTTCTTCCCGCCCAAGACGGACGAAGGCGCGCATGCCTTGATGTCGACGGTCGCGGACTTGAAGGAGGCCTGGAGCCCCGACTTCGTGTCAGTCACGTACGGAGCCGGCGGCGGCACGCGCGACCGGACGATCGACGTCGTCACGCGCATCCAACGGGATCTCAAGATCACGACGATGGCGCACCTCACGTGCGTGGGCTCGACCGTGCCGCACATCGCGGAGACGGTCGACAAGCTCCTCTCCAACGGCATCGAGAACGTGCTCGCGCTGCGCGGCGATCCGCCCAAGGAAACCGCGGATCAAGGCTTCGTGCCGACCGAGGGCGGATTCGCGCACGCGACTCAGTTGATCGAATACCTCGAGGGCCGGCACGAGGTCGACATCGGCGGCGCGTGCTATCCCGAGAAACACATCGAGTCGACCGACCGCGACGAGGACCTGCACTGGACGAAGGTGAAGGTCGAGAACGGTGCGCGCTTCCTCATCACGCAGCTGTTCTTCGACAACAACGTGTACTGGAGCTTCGTCGATCACGCGCGGCGCGCGGGCATCCGCGTACCGATCGTGCCGGGCATCATGCCGATCACGAACGTCGCGCAAGTGGAACGCTTCACGAAGCTGTGCGGCGCGAGCATTCCCGTGGAGCTCCTCGACCGCATGCGACGCGTGCAAGACGATCCTGCGCTCGTGATGGCGACGGGGATCGAGCACGCGATCCGGCAGTGTCGCAAGCTGCTCGAAGGCGGCGCGCCGGGACTGCACTTCTACACGCTCAACAAGAGCCACGCGACGCGGTCGATCCTCGCGGCGGTGCGGCGCGATTGAGCGCGACGGTTGTTCTGACGGCTGTGATTCGCCGAGACGCCGCGCGAATCAACTGAAGGAGCCGCGCTCGTTTCCGTAGGAGAGCGCCGGTGAGAAACCAAGAAGGAGAATGCTCATGAAGGGTGATCCGAAATCGGTCGTGGGGTTCGTTGTGTTGGCGCTGCTGCTGGCCGTTGGCGCGGTCGGCGGATGTCTGGCGTTCGGCCCTGTCTACAGGGTCTGGGAGCAGGAGAAGGCGGGCCAAGCCGAGCTCGCGCGCGCGGAATCGAATCGCAAGATCGCCGTTCTCGAAGCATCCGCCAAACAGCAAGCGGCCGTGATGCTCGCTCAGGCCGAGGTCGAGCGCGCGAAGGGCGTCGCGGAAGCGAACAAGATCATCGGCGAGGGTCTCAAGGGTCACGAGGAGTATCTGCGCTACCTGTGGCTCATGGGGCTCGAGCACGTTGCGGCGAGCCCGAACGGATCGACGGTGGTCTACGTGCCCACCGAGGCGAACTTGCCGATTCTGGAAGCGAGCCGGAAGCCGTGATGCACGACCGACGCGTCAGTGTCGCAAGGCCCAGAATTCGTGCAACCGATTCCATGCGCGCACGTCGCTCGCGCAGAGTCGCCAAGGCGTGCCGAACACTCGAACGGCCGCGCTCTCCTTGCGGCGGACGACCAACCTCGCAGAATGAGGCCAATGAGCAACAGGGTGGACTTGGACGCGGCGCTCGACCTGTCCAAACTCAGGTCGAGACTTCCCGCCCGTCCGGCGATTCTGGAGATTAGACACGCGCCGTATGTGGATGCGATGGGCGCGGATGAGCTGATGATCCAGGTCATCCTCGCCAATGACACGCAAGACGAGGACATGACCTCGGTCAACCTCCAAGCGATTCGCAATGCGGTCGTCGGAGCGGTCCGCGAGGACGAGCGATTTCCCTACATTCGATTTCTCACGGAAGCAGAGCTGGCCGATACCGATGAGGATTGACGGATGGGCGCGCGTGTTCCGTACGAGATTCAGCTGATTCAGCAAGCCCGACATCTCGCTGAGAAGGATCCGACCCGGCCGTATCAAGCGAGTCTGCGTCGAGCGGTGAGCGGAGCGTACTACGCGCTCTTCCATTGTTTGGTCTCGGAGGTGACGAGGACACTGCTCGGTCAGAGTCCTGGCGCGGAATCGCGGCGCCACGTGATGGCGCGGGCGTTCGCGCACGTGGAGATGGCCGACGCGTCCAAGTCGTTCTCGAGGGCAGCCTCGCGAGGAGTTGTCGAGCTTCACGACAGCCTTCGGCGGTGCATCCCGGAGGTATCGATCCATCTAGGCGTGGCCGAGATGTGCAGTGCGTTCGTCGAGCTGCAGGAAGCTCGGCACAAGGCCGACTACGACCTGTCGCAGAACTTCCGGCGTCACGAGTGCCTGGAACTCGTGCAACGCGCCGAGGATGCGATCACCGCGTGGCGTGGCGCGATCGCGCATTCGTCGGCTAGTGCGTACACGCTCAGCCTCCTCTTGTGGCGAAAGATGAGGAAGGACTGAGCCGTCAGCGCCTCACGGCTTCTCGAACAGCAGCGCTTCGATCGTCGAGTCGTTCAGCAGCTCAGGTGAGTCGCGCCAGCGGATCTTGCCGCGGCGATCGATCAGCAGGAGATCGGGCACCTTGCTGCCGCGGTACGCGCTCGTCGTCTTGCCGGCGCTCTTCGGAACCGCCGCGTCCATCATCACGGGATAGAGCACCGGATTGAACGCGAGGTGCGATTGCACCGACGCGACGGTCTGGTTCTGGCTGTGATCGACGATGCCGATGATGCGCAGCCCCGAGCCGGAGTAGCGCTCGACGAGGTCGTTCATGAACTCGCGCTTGCGCGCGCAGATCGGGCACCAGCTCGCGAAGAAGTAGACGCCGACGACTTCGCCTTCGAGCGTTTTGAGTTCGACAGGATCTCCCTGGACCCAGCCTTCCGCCTGCAACGCCGGCGCCTGCATTCCGATCATCGCCGACAACTTGATCTGGCGTTCGATCGACTCGGCGTCCTTGCCGCCTTTCGGAATCTCCTTCTGGTACCGGCTCAGGTCTTCGCGAGCGAGGTCGAACTTCAGGAGATGTCTGCGCACCGTCGCGCGTCGCTCGAGCGCGCGCGCGTAGTACACGTCGTCCTTGCGATAGCGCTCGAGCACGATGCCGTACTCCGTCTCGGCCTTCTCGAGCTCGCCGAGGATCGCGAACGTCGTCCCGCACATGTACTGCGCACGGCCCGCCAACGCGTCGTCCGGAAACTGCTCGACGAAACGGTGGAACGATTCATTCGCTTTTGCGAGCGCCTCGACGCCTTCGGGCGTGTTGCGCTGCAGCTTCTGGAGCGAGTATCCCTGGTTGACCCAGCACGTCGCGGATTCGATCCACGCCTCGTGCGCCTTGGCCGATTCGGGATACGTCTTGGCGAAGTCGTCGAACGCAGCGGCCGCGGCCGGGTAACCCGAGCGCTGCTTGCTCGCGGTCTCCTTCATCGTCGTCGCCGCGGTCCACGCGTCGGACTCGGCGTCGAGCGGCTGCACGGCGGCGGCCGCGCCACACAGGACCACGGCTGCGAGGAGCGTCTTCCAGTTCGACGTGCGCATGGGGAGTCGTCGAAAGTCTACCGCACCGGCCGCAGTCGGCGGCTCGCACAGACGCGGCCTACTCGAACCGCACTTCCTCGCCGAAGCTCGTCGCCAAGTTCGTCTGCACCGTCTTCATCGTGCTCGTCGTGCCGAACACGTAGTGCGCCAGGAAGCGGAAGATCGGGTTCTTCACCTCGCCGTTCTCGGTGATTTTCAACGTCACGCCGCCAGCGACCGTCGCGACCTCGTACGTCCACGTTCCCGAGAACGGCAGATCGAGGTCGGCGATTCGCGTCACGAGGCGCTTCGGCGGTGCGTTCTCCATCACCTCGTACGTAATCGGACCGAACTCGCCGTCCTCGCGCCACACGCTGTGACCGTTCTGATCTCGAAGGCGCTCGATCTTCTTCAGGTCCTTGCGCCACGTCGGCAGTGCCTGGAAGTCGGAGATCGCCTTGAACACTTCGTCAGGCGATCGCGAGTAGCGCGCGGTGCTCGTCGCGACGTGCGCCTTCGGAGTCATGAGGCCGCCGATCGTCACGATCGCCACCACGGCGATCAGAACGACGAGCGCGATCTTGATCCACTTCATCAAACGCTCCTCCCGTGCTGAGCCTCGCGATCACGCCGCGCCACTGCGTGCGTGCTGTTGCGAGCGGATGCTGCGCACGATCGCGAAGCCTACTGAAGAATCGGCAGCGCTTGGTGCGCCTTGATCGCGAGTCGCTGCGCGACGCGCCCGGCGATCTCGGTGAATCGACGCGCGATCAGCGACTCCGGGTCGGCGATCGTCACCGGATCGCCCGCGTCGCCGCCCACGCGCACGACCGGGTTGAGCGGCACCGAGCCGAGCACCGGGATGTGGTGTCGCGCGGCGAGCCGCTCGGCGCCTCCCTGCCCGAAGATGTTGATCACGGTGCTGAATCGCCCCGTCGCGTCGGTCGCGAGCTCGATCGGCCGTCCGCCCGCGTTCAGCGTCACCTTCGTGTTCGCGCGCGCGCCGTCGACCGTGCCTTCGATCGTGTAGCCGGCCATGTTCTCGACGATGCCGAGGATGTCGACGTTCACTTGCTTGAACATCGCGATCGCCTTGCCGACGTCGTACGTCGATACGGCTTGCGGCGTCGTGACGAGCACCGCGCCGGAGAGCGGCACGAGCTGCGCGAGCGAGAGCTGCGCATCGCCGGTGCCGGGCGGCATGTCGACGAGTAGATAGTCGAGCGGGCCCCAGAGAACATCCGACAGGAACTGCTCGATCAGCTTGTGCACCATCGGGCCGCGCCAGACGACGGGCTTGTCCTCGTCGAGCAGGTAGCCGATCGACATCGTCTTCACGCCGTGACGATCCTTCGGCTTGAGCTTGCCGTTGACGGGTTCCGGCTGACCGGTGAGACCCATCATCATCGGGATGTCGGGGCCGTAGACGTCGCAGTCGAGCAGGCCCGTGCGCGCGCCGGTTTTCGCGAGCGCGCAGGCAAGGTTCACGGCGACCGTGCTCTTGCCGACGCCGCCCTTGCCGCTCGAGACCGCGATGATGTGCTTGATGTCGGGCGCGATCGCGCGCGGCGGACCTTCCTGCGCCTTGACGACCGCGGTCATCTGCACGTCGACCTTCTTCACGCCGGGCAGCGCGAGGAGCAGGTCCTCGGCTTCCTTCTTCAGCAGGTCCTTCACCGGACAAGCGGGCGTCGTCAGGTTGATCGTCACCTTGACGAGGCCGTCGCAGATCGTGTGCTGCGTCACGAAGCCCAAGGACACGATGTCCTTGTGCAGATCGGGATCCTTGACCTTCCGCAGGGCGTCGAGGATCTGTTCTTTCGTTGCTTCGAGCACGGGCATCAGCCTTCCAAAAGGAGTCGAGGGCGAACCGCTAGCCGGAGGCACCATCCTGGCCGGCGAATTGGGCTGCCTACTTTAGTTCCGGGCGCGCAACAGACAAGGGAGCCCGGCCTCGTGCTCGATCCACACGCTCGTGTATGAGTTCGTGACCGGCCGCCGCGGCCGCGGAAGAAGCACCGGCTGCTCTCGTCGATGGGCGCGGTCATGAAACGCATCTTGGACACGACGATCTACCGTGACATCCCGATGAGGATCGACATGCTCTTTCCCGGCATCTTTTGCGCGCTCTCGCTGCTTCTCTGTGGTCTGTATCCGCTCGCGATCGGTGCGCTTCCGGCGCCGCGCGCGACGCAAGTCCAGCATGTCGAGCCCGACGTGCCGGACACCGGAGCTGAGCCTTCCGCGATCACTGCTTCCGAAGCCGAAGCGACCGCGTTGGCCTGCTCGATCTTGAATTGAGCAACGTCCGCGGCGATCGCTACGCTCTCGCGAGTGAACGCCTCGAACGAAGTCCTGGCCGCCGTCTGCCTCGTCTCTGGGGGGATGGACTCCGCGGTGGTGATGGGGGAAGCGCGTGCACTCGGATTCCGGGTGCACGCGCTTTCGTTCGATTACGGACAGCGCCATCGCCACGAGCTCGCGGCCGCTGAGCGCGTGGCTCGATCGCTCGGCGCGGTCGAGCATCGCGTCGTGAAGGTCGACCTCGCTGCGATCGGCGGTTCCGCGCTGACGGCGGACATCGCGGTGCCGAAGGATCGTTCCCACGACGCCATCGGGCGCGGCATCCCGCCGACGTACGTGCCCGCGCGCAACACGATCTTCCTCGCGCTCGCGCTCGGCTACGCGGAAGTCGTCGGTGCGCGCGATCTCTTCATCGGGGTCAATGCGATCGACTACTCGGGCTACCCCGATTGCAGGCCGGAGTTCTTGGCGGCGTTCGAGGCGCTCGCCGCGGTTGCGACCGCGGCCGGTGCAGAGCGCGGCGAGCGCGTGAAGGTGCACGCTCCGCTTCTTTCGATGTCGAAAGCGGACATCGTGCGTCGCGCGGCCGAACTCGGCGTGGACCTCGGCTTGACGCACACGTGCTACGACCCGGTCGAGCGCGGAAAGACGGTCCTCGCGTGCGGTCGTTGCGACGCGTGTGCGCTCCGCCGTCAGGGATTTGCCGAGGCGGGAAAGCGCGATCCATTGCCGTACGCGGGATCGGGCTGACCGCTGGGAAGAGACTCGATACCGTCGCGTCTACCGCGCCGCTTCTTTCGAGCCTGGTCACTCACTCGCAACCCATGAGGTCTCCCATGCAACTCGCTCTCTTGTTCGCACTGTCCGCCCCGGCGTGCTTCCTCGCTCCCACGACCGCGGTTCAACATGCAACGAATCCCGCGCCTAGTCAGACCGCGCAATCTCAGCGCGATCCGTTCCCGATGCCGCGCGAGGGGCTGAAGCTTCCCGCGACGACGGCGGAGAACGCGTTCACGCTCGCCGAGCTCACGAACGAGTTCAGCCGGGTGACCGGCGAGACGCTCGTCATCGACCCGCAGGTCCGGCAGGTCTTGCAAGCGACGCCGGTCGGATTGAACCGCGCGCTCGACGTTCCTCCGACGGAAGTCTATTTCGTCGTCGAAACCTTGCTCGTCCAGAACGGTTTCGTGTTCACCCGCTTGAACGACCGCGAGCCGCGGATGCTGGCGCTGTGGAGCGGTTCAGAGAAGCGCATGCCGCGTACGAACTCCGTCCACGTGCCGATCGAGTCCCTCGAGATGTGGGCGCGCCATCCCGCGTTCGTCATCACGACGGCGATCGATCTGCCGAACACGGACGTGCGCACGCTGTCGAACTCGATGCGCACGATGTTCGTCGACGGCAGCACGCAGCAGATCGTTCCCGTCGGCAGCTCGAACACGCTGGTCATCACGAGCTACGGCTCCGAGGTGGTGAGCCTCGTGAAGATGCTGCGCGAGATCGACTCCGCCGCGGCCCGCGAGAACGAGCGGCGCATGAAGGCCGCGGCGGAAAAGCCGCCCGCGCCCAAACCCGAAGTTCCCGCCGAGAAGTCGAAGGACTGATCGGACGCTTCCCGTTCCGGCGTGCGCCGGGCATCCTCTCGGCATGGACCCGACGCAGCCGCGCGCGCAAGAACCTCAACCCGTTCCGGCGAACGACCCGCGAGCAGCCGCCGTCGGCGCCCCAGCCTTCCCGCCTGCCCTTTCACCCGTCCCGTCACCGGGGATCGCGGGACGTGGCTCAGCCGGCGAAGGGCGCGACGTAGGCCAGCATCGCCGCGTAGTGCATGCTGCTCGCGGCCACCACGAACACGTGGAAGACCTCGTGGTACGAGAACACGTGCGGCCAGAGCTGCGGGCGGCGGGTCACGAAGAGGATCATGCCGACCGTGTAGATCAGGCCCCCCGCGACCACGAGCGCCAGCGCCCCGTGCGGCAGCGTCCGCGCGAACATGCCCATGAAGGGCAACG
>JANLUN010000673.1:0-3702 GCA_031363505.1 Planctomycetota bacterium
TAGTCCGGATGCTCCGAGTAGAAGAAGTCGGGCGCGACCGCCTTGTCGTGCCCGGGCGATGCACGCACGAGCAGAGCTTCGCGCAGGGCGACGCTTCGACTCGTGAGCCCGAATACGTCGAGGATCTCGAGCTCCGTGAAATAGCCGATCGCGCCGATGTTCCCGAGGATGATCGATTCGCCTGGAGTCGTCTCGCGCGCGAGCGCCCGGCCAAGGAGCGTCCAGTTCTCGGTGCGCTCCTTCATTCCGCGCCACATTTCGTACTCGGAGACGACACGCGTATCGTTCCAGCGGAAGTGAAAGCGCTCGCGCACGTTCGCCGGAACGACGTGCAGGTCGAAGCTCGGCAACACGCACAGCCCCGCACACGCGAACGCGAACCCGATGCCGATGGAGGGCTTCTCGCGCAGCGCGCAGACGACGCTGGCGACGAGCAGCGCAAAGAACGGCATCGAGACGATCAAGAAGCGTCCCATCGGCATGAAGTCGCCGCCCACGAAGATCGCGTACCCGAACGTGCACGCGACGACGAGCGTTGCCTGCCACGTGAGAATCTCGTTCCTGCCCGCGCGCGAGAGATACGCGGCGAGTGCGAGAGCGCAAGCCGGCACGCTGAGCACGTACGCGATCGCGTAGTTGAGGCCACGCTCGAGGCGCAGGCCCGAGAGCCCCGCCTTGATCCGCGCGGTGTTTGGGAGCCAATCGCCGTAGACGGCATGCCTCCACATCAAGTGCGCGGTTGTGCCGGCCGCGACGATCGAAAACGCGGTCGCGCCGGCGCGGAGCAACGTGGGGGAGCGACTCTTCACGTGCGCGAGCAGCGCGGCGCAGATCATCAGGCTCGCCCACATCAGTCCGTCGGCGCGTAGGAGCGCGCACGCGAGTCCGGCGACTCCTGCTTGCCAACCACGCGGACGATCCGGATCGCTCGCGAGCCGCTCGAATGTCAAGAACGCGGCCAGCGCGAACGGCATCGTCTCGAGTCCTCCCGTGCACCAGAGCGAGAGGCTCGGGAGGCAAGCGAGAACCACGGCACTCGCGGCGAGCTCGAACGTGCCCAGCGCCAGACGACGCTGCATGAAACGGATCACCGCCGCTAAGAGCATGAAGCCCGTCGCGATCGAGCTCGCGCGTGCCGCGACCCCGATGTCGACGCCGATGAGCTCGAAGAGCGCGAGCCACACGACCCAGAGGAAGTTCGAGTAGCCTTCGACGGGCGGCGACTCGCCCACGTTGAACACGAGGCCGCGCCCTTCGGCCAGGTGGCGGCTGTATCGGAACGAGATGTATGCATCGTCGCAGACGAAGTCGTAGCGCCACACGAAGAACGCGAGCAACGGCACGGCCGCGGTCAGCGCGATGGCGAAGGCCCGGCGCTTCGCCTGGCGATCCGAAGGCAAGGTCGCGGGAGATTCGGAATGCACGGTGCCGCGCTACTGTCGGGATCCCCTCGTCACGGTGCAACGCCGCGTTCCGTTCTTGGGTGTTGTCTGTGCGGGTCCCTAGAATCGACGCACGATGTCCGGAACGCAACGGGCGCTATTGGTGGTCGCGCTGCTCGCATTTTGCGCGCTGGCGTATGCACCGTTTGCGCGCGCCGGTTTCGTCGGTGGCGACCTTCCGATCCTCGTCCACGCCAGCCGAATCGCTTGGCCGCACGCCTCCGCAGGTGAATCCGAGGCCGAATTCGACTGGCCGAGTTTGACCGGTGGGGGAGTTCGGCCGCTCGCGGCGGCATCCTTGGCGCTTTCGAGTCGTCTGTGGTCCGAGTCGGGAACTTGGGTTCCATCGGCCGCGGTGTGGCTGCGACTCGAGAACCTGATACTTCTCCTCTTGGCCGGTTGGATGCTCGGACGCACGGTGCAGCGCGCGCTCGTGCCGTGGTATGGCAGCGAGGTGGCGCGGTCGGCGTCGTGGGCGAGCGCGATGATCCTCGCCGCGCATCCGCTGTCCGTGTCGGTCGTCGCGTCGCCGGCGGCGCGCGGCGAACTCATCGCGCTGGCGTTCGGTGCATTGTCCGCCGCGCTGTTCATGCGCGCGCGACACGAGCGGTCGTCGCCGCGTCTACTCGCCTCGCTCTTGTGCGCGGCGCTCTCCGGGCTCGCGTCGGACCTCGCCTTCCTCCTCCCTCTGATCGTGGCTGTCTTGGAGTATGCGTCCGCGCGCCGGCATCGCTCGGTCGCGGCACGTTTCCGGACGGCGCTGACGACCGTCGTCGGTTTCGCCGCGTTGGTGTCGCTCGACGTGTGGATCGGAGCAGCGCTCGGTGTCGCCCGAGCACCCGCGGACATCGTCGACGGCTTCGTTTCGCCGCGGAGCGCGGATCAGGGCGTCACTGTCCTCGACTGCGCCGTGGAGAAACTCGGCGTGCTGCTGCTGCCCGTTCCGCCTGGAATTCATGCCGCGACTGGCTACACGATCGCTGGTGCGTTGGCGTTTCTGGCCTTGCTTCCAGCGCTGATCGCGGCGCGCTCCGCACCCAAACTATGGGGTTGGATCCTGCTCGCGTGGACCGCGGCGATCGCGCTCTCGCTCCTGCCGGACGCTCGGACGTGCGTGCACGCACACGAGCTCGCGAATGCGCACGTCTTGCTTCCAGGAGCCGTTGCGATGGCCGCCGGGTTCGCGGTGACTTCGACGGCGGTCAGCGGGATCCGTCGAACGCTGCTGCCGCTTCTACTCGGCACGGGCTACGCGATGCTGGCTCATGCGTCCGCGAGAGCCTGGCCGATCGCTTCGACGGAGCTCAACGCGTTCGCGGACGACGTCGCGAGTGCGCGGGACGCTCACGGCCGCGCCACGCAACTGTTCGTGCTCGCTCCGCCTGGCCAGCTCGCCGGACTGGAAGTGATCGGTGATTCGCTGCCGCTCCTCGTCGATCCACGCATCGAGCTTCACGGTCGTGATCCGAGCCTGCGCGGCTCGGATGGAGTGTCGCCGCCCGTCGGGATCGATCGTGCCGGACTCTTCGCACTGTCGCGAGAACCGGAGTTCGATCGACTGTGCAGCAGTGGGATGGTGGTCTTGCTCGAGGCCGATGGAGAGTCGCGGGGCGCGCGGCGAGATTCGTTGCGGCTCGAGCCTGCGGAAAACTCGGAGGGTCCGTTTCTCTGGCGCGACGACGGACGCTCGCCGGTACTGAGCATCGATCCCCGGCGCCACCGTGCACTGCGCGTGACGGCGTTGCCGGACGCGTCGACCGCAGAACCGCCACTCATGGGTTGGCGTTCGCGCTCCGAAACCATCGAGAATGGTGAGATCGTCGGCGTCTGGATCGCGGGGCGAGACGGTCCAGTCGCGCTCTTCGATCTCAATCGATCGCTCGCATGGATCGCGGGCAAGCGCATCGCTCGCATCTGGTTCGAACGCTCGCTCTCCAAGATCGTCTCGGCGGAAATCCTCGCGGACGTGCCGCCGTTCGCGAGTGGTGATTCGCCCGAGATCCGCGGGGACGCGTGGACATTCATCGCGCCGGTGGAAGCGACGCTGCCTCGTGTGCTCCACGGCGAGGCGCGCTGGGTAGTTGGCGTGCTCGACCTCGTCCGCTACCGTTACGCGGAATTCCCCGCGTCCGAGATCGCGCCGGTGCTCTTGTTCAAGGGCGCGTCCGACTGGGAGCGCACGGCCCACGGACCGGTCGCCTGGTCGCTCGAGTATCGCGTGGGGGACACGACGCTCATGCGGGCCAGCGGCCGACGTCAG
>JANLUN010000615.1:0-3714 GCA_031363505.1 Planctomycetota bacterium
GACCGAGCTCCTGCGCGCGCTCGATCGCCTCTTCGCTCTCGGCCCCCGGCTGCATCCAAAGGTGGCGAATGCCCAGCGCCGCGGCGTCCTCGACGAGCTGCTCGGTGATCGCGGGCGGCGTCACGATCGAGAGACCGTGGATCGGCACGGGTACGTCGACGAGGCGCTTGAACCCGGGCGCGCCCTCCACCTCCTCGCCGTGGCGATTGAGCGCGAACGCGCTCCGGCCGTTCTGCAGATAGCAGCGCAGCACTTTGTTGCCGTACTTCGCGCGGACCCGCGAGGCTCCGGCGACGGCGAACACATCTCCTGCGAGGAAGCTCTCGATCTGCGAGGACAGGTGGCTCGACATAGGCGCGGCGCATCCTAGCCCATGTCGGCGACGGTAAACTGCGCCTCTCGATGAAGCGCGCCGACAAAGTCGCACGGATCCTCGCCACGCTCGACGAGCTCTACCCGGATCCGCCGATCCCGCTCCTGCACCGCGATCCATACACGCTGCTCGTCGCGGTCGTGCTCTCGGCGCAGACCACCGATGCGCGCGTCAACCTCGTCACGCCGGCGCTCTTCGCGCGCGCGGACACGCCTCAGAAGATGGCGCGCCTCGACGTGGCCGAGATCCTCGCGCTCGTCCGCACGTGCGGCCTCGCGCCGGCGAAGGCGAAGAACATCCACGCGCTGTCGCGGCTCTTGCTGGAACGGCACGGCGGCGTTGTGCCGAAGAGCTTCGACGAGCTCGAAGCGCTCCCCGGCGTCGGCCACAAGACCGCGAGCGTCGTGATGGCGCAGGCTTTCGGCATCCCGGCGTTTGCGGTCGACACGCACATCCACCGGTTGGCGGAGCGCTGGGGTCTCTCGGACGGTCGCAGCGTCGAGCAGACCGAGCGCGATCTCAAAGCGGCGTTCCCTGCAGACACGTGGATCCGCGCGCACTTGAAGATCATCCTCTTCGGCCGCGAGCACTGCCCCGCCTTGCGACACGAGGCGTCGAAGTGCCCGATCTGCTCCTGGGCTGCCCCCGTTTCCACAGGTGCGCGGCGAGCGAAGCCCGTCAAACGCTCCACTTCGAGCGCGACACGACCCGCTCGCAAGAAAACGACGCGCGCGCGTCGTTGACGGACCGACGGCCGTCTCGATTCGAGCTCCGAAGACAACTTCGGCTGGCGTTCGCGCGTTCGCATCGCGAGGATACGCGCCCGTGAGTGCCTACGACGACGAATTCGACGACGCACCGGGCGAGGAAGCTGCCGCGCTCGATCGCGCTTGGACCGCGCTGGAGACCGGTGACGCCAAGCGCGCGCTCGCGGAGCTGTCGGCCATCGATCCCGACTGGCCCGAGCGTTGGCTGGCGGAAGCGCTCGCGCGCATCGAGCTCGGCGAAGCGAACGCAGCGCGCGCGCTACTCCTGCGCGCCAAAGAGATCGACGACATCGAGAGCCATCCCGATTACTTGTGGGCACAGGCGCAGCTCCACATGGCGGAGTGGCGCATCGAAGACGCGCGCGCGGTTCTCGAGCGACTGATCGAAATCGAGCGCAGCGCGTCGGCGCTCGAGCGCTTGTCGCTGTGCGCGGAGCTCGAAGGCGATTTCGAGCGCGCCGATCGCTGGATCACCGAGGCCGCCGAGCTCGACCCCGCGCATCCGCCGCCGACGCGCCTTGCCGAGCCGGCCTTCGAACAAGTCATCGCCACCGCGATCGACACGCTGCCGCAGGAGATCCGCCGTGCGCTCGAACGCGCGGAGGTGACGGTCGAGCTCGTGCCTCAATCGTGGATGATCGACCTCGCCGAGCCGTTCCACACGCCGCCGGACATGCTCGGGCTTTTCGTCGGCGCTTCGGATCTCGAGCGCGGTGAAAACGAGTCGGGCGAGCTCCCACCGCGCATCTTCCTCTTCCAGCGCAACCTCGAGCGCGCGGCCCGTGATCACAACGACCTCTTGGAGCAGATCCGCGTCACGCTGTTCCACGAGATCGGCCACATGCTCGGCTTCGACGAAGACGGCGTCGCCGAGCTCGGACTCGAGTAACGGCGCCTTGGCCTTTTGAGTGACGGCGCCTTTGCCCCGAGTAATGGCGCCTTTGCGGCGGCGGCTTGCCCCGTCGCGCCCAAGTTTTTCGGACTCCGTTGAGTCCAAACCCACCCCCAGCTTTCGTAGATTGCTGGCGTTCCCCGGCCGCGAAGGCCACTTCCCTAACCGCACTCACACCCTCTCCTCGAGGGCACTCTTCCTCCAATGCTCAACAAAGAAACCAACACATTGATTGCTGCCGCGATCGCGGCGATGTTCGCGGCCGCGCCCCTCACGGGCTGTAAGAGCTCGGACAAGCACCACGACGACCACGGCTCGGCCACCGCGAGCATGGGCAAGCACGCCTGCAAGGGCATGAACGCTTGCAAGGGCATGGGCGGCTGCAAGTCCGGCGACAACGGCTGCGCGGGCAAGAACTCCTGCAAGGGCCACGGCGGCTGCGCCACGGCGGACAAGCATGCTTGCAAGGGCATGAACTCGTGCAAGGGCATGGGCGGCTGCAAGTCGGGCGACAACGGTTGCGCCGGCAAGAACTCGTGCAAGGCTCACGGCGGCTGCGCCGTTCCCGTCAAGCACTAGAATTCACGTTCCGTCGGCGGAGGAGCCTGCGAGCGCGACGGCGCAGCGGCTCCTCCGCTGTGCCTCCGTCCCGAACTTCGTCGTCCATCGCCGATGAACAAGCGAACTGCACCGCCGCGCTTCGATCTGCCCGAGCTCGGGATCGGCGTGGGACTGCGCACCGTTCACTTCGCGCACATCCTCGAGACGCGTCCATCGGTGGACTGGTTCGAGATCGTCTCCGAGAACTTCATGGACACGGGCGGCCGGCCGCTGCACGTCCTCGACCAGATCGCCGAACGTTATCCGATCGTGATGCACGGCGTGTCGCTTTCGATCGGAAGCACGGACCCGCTCGATCTCGCGTATCTCGACAAGCTCACACGGCTCGCAGAGCGCGTGCGCGCGCACTGGATCTCCGATCACTTGTGCTTCACCGGCGTCGCCGGCCGCAATCTGCACGATCTCCTGCCGCTTCCCTACGACGACGAATGCCTCGCGCACGTCGTGAAGCGCGTGAAGGAAGTGCAGGAGCGGCTCGAGCGCCCGCTCGTGATCGAGAACCCGTCGTCCTATGTCGAGTTCCGCCGTTCGCACATGCCCGAGTGGGAGTTCCTCGCGCGGCTTTCGGAAGAAGCCGACTGCGGACTCCTGCTCGACGTGAACAACGTCTACGTGAGCTCGGTGAATCACGACTTCGATGCGAACGAGTACATCGACGCCATCCCGCCCGAGCGCGTCGTGCAATACCACCTGGCCGGGCACACGAACCACGGCACGCACATCATCGACACGCATTCCGATCACGTGATCGATCCGGTGTGGAAGCTCTACGAGCGCGCCATCGCGCGCACCGGCTCGCGCTCCACGCTGCTCGAGTGGGACGAGTCGATACCGGCGTTCGACGTCGTGCACGCTGAAGCGCTCAAGGCGCAGCAGTATCGCGCGAGTGTGAATGCTCCGGGCAAGGCCAAGCTGACGCGCGCACGCTGAGATGCAGAGCTCACTCGACAACCTCGAACGCTGGTTGCAAGACGCGATCGTGCGGCCGCTCGAAAAGAGCACGAAGCCCGTCGACCCGGCGACGAGCACCGAACTGAAAGTGTCGTCGCGCCTGGGCTTGT
>JANLUN010000675.1:0-2143 GCA_031363505.1 Planctomycetota bacterium
CGTTCGATTCGATCGCCCGGCGCGCGGGCCTCGACGCGGCCGCCCCGGAACGCTGGCGCGGCGTGTTCACCGCGCGCGTCGCGCGAAGCGACGCGGAACTCGAAGCACTCGGACGCGAGCTCGCTGCGCTCGAGGCCGAGGTCGACGCTAGAGTGAGCCGCCGCTCGTCGCCGGCTCGCACCGCTACACACGCCGGCCGTGCGACCACGACCCACGAAGAATCCCCCGCATGAATGATCTTCAAACCGAAAGCGCGACCGCGATCGCACTTGCCGAGCGCGTCCAGGAGGCCGTCCGGCACACCATCGTCGGACTCGAGCGCGAGGTCGAGGCGTGTCTCATCGCGACGCTCGCGGGCGGTCACGTCTTACTGGAAGGTCCGCCCGGTGTCGCGAAGACATTGCTCGTGCGCACGCTCGCGACCGCGCTCGGCGGCTCGTACGGCCGCATTCAGTTCACGCCCGACTTGATGCCGGCCGACGTCACCGGCACGAGCGTGTACCGGCCGTCGGAGGGCGGTTTCCGTTTTCAACCCGGCCCGGTGTTCGCGCAGGTTCTCTTGTGCGACGAGATCAATCGCGCGCCCGCGAAGACGCAAGCGGCGCTGCTCGAAGCGATGCAAGAGGGCGCCGTCACCGTCGACGGCGAGCGACATGTGCTGCCCGCGCCGTTCTGCGTGTTCGCGACGATGAACCCGATCGAGCACGAGGGCACGTATCCGCTCCCCGAAGCGCAGCTCGACCGGTTCCTCTTCAAACTACGCATCGGATATCCGTCGAGCGCGGTCGAAGTGGAGCTCCTCAAGTCGGCGCATCGGCGCCCGCTCGATGCGACACCGGCCGACCTCGGTGTTCGCGCCGTCACCGGACCGGCCGAGATCCACGCGTTGCGCAGGCGCGTCCTCGCGGTCGAAGTGCGCGAGGACTTGCCGGCCTACGTCGTCGCGCTGCTCGCCGCGACGCGGAACGATGCGTCGCTCGTGCTCGGCGCGAGTCCGCGCGCGGGCGTCATGCTGCTCTTCGCGGCGAAGGCGCGCGCGCTCCTGCAGGGCCGCGACTTCGTCACGCCGGACGATCTCAAGGTGGTGTTCTTGCCGGCGCTGCGGCATCGCGTCGTGCTCGATCCGGCGGAGGAGATCGAAGGCGGGACGACCGATGCGGTGCTCCTGCGCATCCTCGACGCGCACGAGGTGCCGCGCTGATTCCGACTCGTCGCACGGTTCTCTTGTGCGCGGCGTGTCTCGCGCTGTCGGTCGTGGCGGCGTTCGTGCCCGTTTTACGCGTGGTCACGCTGGCGCTCGACTTCGCGCTCGCGCTGTGCGTGTGGCTCGATTTCGTGCGCACGCCGCGGCCCGATCGCCTCGTGCTGCGCCGGCGGTTGCCGTCTCGCGCTGGACTGTCGCAGGACTTCGTGCGCGTGCTCCGCGTCGATGGTTCGGCGCTTCCGGGAGTGCACGGCCTCGAGCTCGAGATCCACGAAGAGTTCGCGTCGACGCTCGACGTGCGCGCGCGGACGTGGCTCAGTTCGCTGCCGACGCCTTCGGCGACATCGGCTGACAGCGGCGCGATTCCGCCGGGTTTCATCGCGCCCGCCGCCGACGATCCGAGCGGCGGCGCGGATCGCGTGCGCATCCCCGCGAGCGGTCCGATCGACGTCCGGCGCGTGTACCGCTCGCGGCGCCGCGGGATGGCGACGCTCGGCGACATGCGACTGCGATTGACGGGGCGCATGGGACTCGTGGAGCGCCAAGCGCGCGTGCACGGTTCGCAGTCGCTCGCGATCGAACCGGCACTACTGGGCTTGAAGCAGACGCTGCGCCTCGCGGCGAGCGAGCGCTGGCGCGATCTCGGTGTGCGCTACACGCGCCGCCGCGGCGGACTCTCGGAGTTCGAATCGCTGCGCGAGCACGTCACCGGCGACGACGTGCGGCTCGTCGACTGGAAAGCGTTCGCGAAGCGCGGCCGGCCGATCGTGCGCCAATACCAGGAGGAGCGCGGGCAGGAGCTGGTCCTCGTGTTCGACTGCGGCCGGCGCATGGCGGCGACGACGGCGGAGTCCGGCGCTGCTTCGACTTCGCGTCAGCCGACCGTGGGTTGGACGAAGCTCGACCACGCGCTCGATTGCGGCTTGCAGATCGCGGCCG
>JANLUN010000664.1:0-4458 GCA_031363505.1 Planctomycetota bacterium
TCGAGCTCAAAGTGGTCGAAGACATGCAAGGCGAGGAGCTCGGCTCGTTCACGATCGAGGCGCCCAAGCAGATCGTCGAAGGGCAACCGTTCTCGCTGACGCTTCGATTCGGTTGGGACACCGGCATCGACGGCGGCATCAACTACGCGAACCTCTCGCTGCCTTGGCTCGGTGCATTGCCGGGTCTGCTCGAGCTCGACACGCCGTCGCTGACGCAGTCGCCGAGCCTCATCGAGCTCAGCTTGAACAAGAACGACCGCATCCGCGCGGAGCGACTGGCGGAAACGACGATCAACGGGCGCAAGTTCCAGCTGCTCGAGGTGAAGAAGCGCTACTTGCCGACGCGGCCCGGCAAGCTCGAGTTCTCGACGAGCCATTTCGAGTTCGGCCAGGTCAACGATTCCATCTTCAACCAGCGCTCGCGCGAATCGCGCACGTACTTCAAGCGCTTTCCGGCGTTCGACATCGAAGTGCAGCGTTTGCCCGAGGATGGCCGGCCGCTCGAGTACACGGGCGCGGTGGGAACGCTGAGCGCGTCCGCGACGCCCGATCGCCGCGACGTCGACGCGGGCGACTCGATCAAGTTCTCGGTGACGTGGACGGGCGAGGGCAATCTCGAGTTCTTCGATCCGCCGGATCCGTCGCGAATGGACGCGTTCAAGGACTTCCGTTTCTTCGGCAAGACCGACCGCAAGACCGCGGAGCGGCGCACCGTCGTGTACGACTTGGCGCCGATCACGCCGCAGGTGAACGCGATCCCGCCGCTGCCGCTCTCCGTCTACGATCCGCTGAAGAAGGCCTACACGGTCGTCGCGACGGATCCGATTCCGATCCGCGTGCGCGCGCTCACGAATGCCGCGTCGCTCGGCGCCGCGCCTGGAGCGAGCACCACGACGTTCGACATCCGCGACATCCAGACGAACGCGGAGACGAGCGCCGGACCGCCGCTTCGCCCCGGCCTGGCGTCGCTGTTCGGTGCGTTGCTCGCCGTGGTGATCGCGTGGCTGCTCGGACGCACGCTCGTGCGCCGGCGCGGCGATCCGGACGCGCCGCGAGCGCGCGCGCGACGCGCAGCTCGCAAGCAACTCGTGCGCGAGCTCGCCGGCGCGGGATCCGCGAGCCAAGAAGCGCGCGCGCTGCAGCAGTTCCTCGCCGCGCGCAGCGGCGAGAGCGCGCAAGCGTGGATCGGTCGCGACGCCGTGCGCTGGGCGCGCGATCACGCAGGCGCGTTCGCCGAGGACGCGGCGCGCGATCTCGACTCGCTCCTCTCCGATCTCGACCAGCGGACCTACGCCGGCCGCGACGAAGCGCTCGGCGCGGGACGCATCGTCGGTGTCGCCGATCGCTGCATGCAAGGAGGGCTCTGATGCTCGCGACGGTGCACAGGCTCGTCCTTTCGATCGCGGTCGCCGCCGCGATGCTCGTCGCGCCGAGTCACGCACGCGACCGCGCCGGCGACGAAGCCGCGGCGCAGACGGCCTACCGGCAAGGCGATTTCCAGAGCGCCAAGGCTTCGTGGCTCGCCGTGCTCGAGGACGCGGGCGGCCCGAACGCGCCGTATGAACGCGCGCGGATCCTCTACAACCTCGGCAACACGGCGTTTCGAGCGGGCCAGACGCTCGAAGCTGTCGGGTGGTACACCGCATCGCTGCGGCTGCGACCGCGCGACGCCGAAACGTGGCAGAACCTCGAGCACGCGCGCAGCGCGGCAAAGCTCGAGCCCGCCGATCGCGGCGACTTGTCCGCGACCGCGCACCGGCTGTTCTCGTCACTGACGATCGCGGAGAGCGAATGGCTCGTGCTGGCGGTCGTGATCGCGTGGGCCGGCGTGCTCGCGATGGAAGCGCTGCGCGGCGGACGGCTATGGCGGCGGCTCGCGTTCGTGGGCGTGCTCGCGACCCTCGTGAGCTTCGTGCCGCTCGGTTTCAGCCTCGCGCGCGATCACGGCGACGTGATGCTCGCGATCCAGGAGCAGAAGCTCTCCGTGAAGAGCGAGCCGCGCGCGGACGCGGCCGTGATCGCGGAGGTCACGCCGGGCGACGAGGTCGTGAGGCTGGACACGCTGCCCGACTGGACGAAGGTGGAACTCGGCGCCGGCGCGGTCGGCTGGGTCGAGAGCCGCGCGGTGTTCGCGCTGGATCGCTGAGCGGGATCGAAGATCCCTTGTACGGGCGTTCGCGCTCGACGATGCTCTCGCGCACGACATGACTCGCTCGGCGTGCGCGTTTCTCCTGTTCCTCGGCGCAACCGCGCTCGCGGCCTGCTCGAAGCCGCACGGCGAGAAGCCCGGCAAGGGCGTGCTCGTCATCGCGATCGACTCTTTGCGCGTCGATCACGTGAGCGCGTACGGCTACGACCGGCCGACGACGCCGACGATCGATCACCTCGCGCGTCAGGGCACGACGTTCTCGTCCGCGTACACGACGTCGCCCGAGGTGATGCCGGCGCACGCGACGCTGCTCACGGGTTGCGATCCGAAGATCGCGTTCCGCGAGCCTTCGGGCGCAGGTCTGCAAGGCCCGCTGCTCACGCGCTGGTACATCCCCGATGCCGTGCCGCGCTTGGCGCAAGAGCTGCTCGCGAACGGATTCGTCACCGGTGCGTTCGTCGATCACACGTGGCTCGCGTCGGTGCGCGGGTTCGGCGCCGGGTTCCAAGAGTTCCACGAAGCGCGTTTCGAGACGTCGCCCGAAGCGGAGATCTATCGCTTCGACGAAGTGGCGGCGCGCTTTCTTCGCTGGCTGTCCGGTCACGACGTGCGTCGCGATTGGTTCGCGTACGTGCACTTCAACGATCTCGAGCGCGTGTGGCGCCTCACGACGCCCGACGCGACGGGCGACACGTACTTCGCGCCGCGTCCGGAGCTGTCGGCCGTTCCGCCGGTCGCCGAAGCGGACCGCGTGTTCTTCGCCGTGCCGCGCTCACGCTGGGCCGGCGGCACGCGTTCGATGGGGGAGTACGAAGCGCGATACGACGGGTCGATTCGACAACTCGACAACCGCCTCGAGCGGCTCTTCATTCAGCTCGGTCGCACGGGACGACTCGAGAACACGACCGTCGTGATCGTCGGCACGTACGGAATGGGCTTCGGCGAAACCGGACTCGTGCTCGACAGCGGCACGTTGTCGGACGCCGACCTGCACGTGCCGCTCATCGTGCGGCCGGCACCGAGGCTCGGTCTCGCGCGCGGCGGCATGACGAACGCGCTCACGAGCTTGATGGACCTAGCGCCGACGCTGCTCCAGATGGAAGGCATCGAGAAGCCGCGCGGAATGCACGGCGTTTCGCAGTACGGCGCGCTGAACGGTTCGACGACGCCGGCGCGCGATCTCGTGTACGCGTCGGGCGGCTTGCAGCGCGGCTTCTGCGTGATCGATTCACGCTGGTGCTACGAGTGGAGCCTCGTCGGCATGGCGCAACCGCAGCCGCTTGCGAGGTCGTGGTTCGGTGATGACCTGGATCACTCGGGGGACTTTCGCAGTCTGCTGCACGACCGCGAGCACGATCACTCGAAGGGCCACTTGACCGCGACTGTCGCAGATCGCGAAGTCGCGTCGCGGCTGCACTCCGCGGGATTCGACTGGTACACGTGGATCGAGCGCGCGCGCGACGTGCTGCAGGGCGGCGCGCTCGTGCCGAAGACGGACCTCGAGACGATGGCGGAGCTGCGGCGTCGAGGTCTGCTCAGGGACGAGGTCGCGACGCCGCGCTGACGCCGTCAGTACCGCACGACGTTCACCGTGCGCGGCAGCAAGTGGAGCGGCAGGCGCGCGACCTCGTTGCCGGTGCGGAGGAGCACGAGCGTGCGTGCCGCGTCCGACACCGACAGGACCTCGCTGCGCCCGTCCGTGATCTTCGCGAACATGTTCGTGTGCGAGCTTTCGGCACGGATGACGCGGATCACGATCGGTTCCCCGCTCTCGTCGAGAATTCGCAGCTCGTTGGCGCGGTCGACCGGCGCATCGAGCTCCACCTGGACATGGATGCGGAGGCTGGCGCGGATCACGACCTCGTTCGCGTTCGTCTCGGGGGTGATCGGCATCGACGCGGACAGGATCTCGTCGCTGCGCACGATGAGGGTCGTGTCGACCCGCGGCACGCGCGCGAACTCGAACGCGCCGCTCGCGTCGGTGATCACAGGCTCGCTCTGGATGTACTCGTCGCGCGTGCCGTCTCGAACGTGGACTTCGATCGCCAGACGCTCGAGATGCACGCGCGCTCCCGCGACGGGCGCACCATCCGAAGTGATCACGCGTCCGCGAACTCGCTCGAACACGGGGTTGGACACGTCGATCCTGACGTCCGTCGAGCCAGCCCGAACCATATTGTTCGAGCCGAACTCCAACGTGCGCGGGTTGGCCGCCGCGACCCAGTAGTCGCGCTCGAGCAAACCGCCGATCTCGAAGTTCCCGTGCTCGTCCGCCTCGACGAACACCCAGAACGGAGGGTCCTCGCGAG
>JANLUN010000696.1:0-2916 GCA_031363505.1 Planctomycetota bacterium
CGCACCCAGGCTCGCGCCGCCCGTGATCCCGAGCACCGAGGGCGACGCGAGGCCGTTGCGGAAGAGTCCCTGGACGAGCGCTCCCGAGAGACCGAGTGCAGCGCCGACTCCGGCGGCGGTGAGCGCGCGCCAGAGGCGCAGCGAGACGATCCACTGCTGCGATGCGTCGGAGAGCGGATCGCAGAGCGACAGCGCGGCCGCCGAGCCGCGTACGACCGACGCCATGCCCTGGACCGCGTCCGTCGTACCGAAGCGCACCGACGCGAGCACGATCAGCGGGAGCGCGAGGGAAAGTGCGAGTCCGAGCCTTCCGCCGGTCAGCCGCGAGCGCTGCGTCACGGCGAGTCCCGTAGCGCTCGACGCGGGCGGGTGACGTGCCGCGCCATCTCACGCCGGCCGCGCTGGCAAGATTGGCGGCGTCGGCCGCACTGGAGGCGCTTCGAGCGGGCACGACCGAGGGGGTTCATGGCTCTCGCTTCGCTCGCGGTCCCAGCGGACGAGGTTGGCGGCGCGCAGGGATATCCGCGGCCTGTCGGACTGTCAACTCGGGTCGGTAGCCGCGGCTGAGTACGATCCGCGCTTCATGGAGACACCGGAGTTCCTGACTCGCGGAGAGGTCCGCGCGATCGATCGTGCCGCCGTCGAGGAGTACGGCCTCCCGGTGCTCGTGCTCATGGAGAACGCCGGTCGCGGCGCGGCGGAGCACGTGCTCGCGATCGCACGCGAGCAGCGCTCGCCGAGAGCCGGAGCTCTGTCCGTCGCGGTGCTGTGCGGCGGTGGCAACAACGGCGGCGACGGTTATGTCGTCGCGCGCCACGCGGCGAACGAGGGCCTGTCCGTCGAGATCTTCGCGGTTGGATCCGCGGATCAGCTCACCGCGGAGGCCGGCGTCATGCGTCGCGTCGTCGAGCGGATGGAGATTCTGATTCACGACGTCAGCGCGGAAACGCAGCTCGCGCGCGCGCTCCCGCGCTTGTCGTCGGCCCGGATCGTCGTCGATGCGCTTCTCGGAACCGGATTCGAGGGAGTCGTGCGCCCCGCGATGGCGCGCGTCATCGAAGAGGTGAACGCGTTGCGCGCTGCGAGCGCCGACGGACGCGCGCGCCGGATCGTCGCGCTCGACATCCCTTCGGGTCTCGATTGCGATCGCGGCGAACCATCGAATGCAACCGTCATCGCGGACGTGACCGTGACGTTCGTTGCGCACAAGCAGGGCTTCTCGTCGGCGCGCGCGGCGCCGTATCTCGGCCGTATCGAGGTCGTCTCGATCGGCGTGCCGACAGGGCTCGTCGCACGTATCCGCGCGACTCGTGCCTGAGTGCGGACCGCGCCGCGCGAGCGGGTGCAGTCTCCGAACAATGCTTACGCGTTCGCGGCTTGCGCATCTGCGGGAGTGCTTCTACGGTTTTTCGAGCGACACCCCGGCGCGTGGCCGCGGCGTGGCGATCGAGCGATGCACCTGTCGATCCCGTCTTGGATGATCGTGACCAGCATTTGGCTGGCGACCGGGCTCCGTCTCGCGGGAGGTGAGCCGTCCACGGGATCCGCCGGCACGGTCCAGCTCGACGACGTTCCGAGCTACACGTTCCGGTCGTTTCCGGTGAACTCGCTCGGGGCGAAGAGCTTGGCGGACCTTCGCGGTCGGCCGGTTCTGGTTGAGTTTTGGGGGCGCCGCTGCCCGATGTGCATCGGGGGGTCCGTTCCGGCCGCGCTGAAGCTGCAGGAGTCTTTCGGCGACGATCTCGCCGTGCTCTTCGTCGAGTCTCAGGGCGCGACTCGCGACGAGGTCGAATCGTTCGCGATCACGCGGCGCTGGATGGGGGGACGGGCCATATGGACGGCGGAACGTCCATTCGAAGTCCGTGCGCGGTCGCTCCCGTACTTCGTCCTCCTCGGCAGCGACGGT
Source organism: Planctomycetota bacterium (assembly GCA_031363505.1). Classification (GTDB taxonomy): domain Bacteria; phylum Planctomycetota; class UBA1135; order UBA1135; genus JANLUN01. The sequence goes on from JANLUN010000696.1 coordinate 1,907, forward strand.
CGGGTGATCGCGATGGGGGACCCGCTGGCCGCCCACAAGGAGATCGATCGGCGCGTGGCGGACGAGATCGGACGGCGCGAGCCTGTGGTCGGCCAAAGCGCGATTGCCGTTCGCGCCGCATGGAGCGAGTACCAGCGCGGGCGCGCCGCCGCAGCTTTGGCCGAACTCCGACAGCTCGCAAGCGCAACAGGATCGGACGAGCCGGCGCGGACTGCTCTCGCGGATCTGTCGGCGCGACTCGAGCGGGACTTGGCGCGAGCGGAGTGGCTACTCGACCACGGCTATTTCGACGAGGCTCGCGCGCGGATCGAAGGCTTGCGCCGGAGCTTGCGAGGGGACGAGAGTTGGATGGAGCGCCTCGATCGATTCATGGCGCGGTTCGACTCCCCGGAACTCGCCGGGGAGCGGGAAGCTGCGCGATTGATCGGTCGCGCGGTGGCGGAATTCTTCTATTCGGGGGGCGATGCGGCGTCGGCGGAGGAGCTGACTCGACTCGCGAAGCTTCACCCGTCGAGCCTGGCGGCGACCGAAGCGCGGCGCTTGGTCGCGCTGACTCGGCCCTGAGATCGGCGAGGAGACGGGGCTCGGCGCCCCTCCTTGCAACGTTAACCGACTTCCCGAAAAAAGCTCGGGCGGGTCGACTCGGGCCCTCCCCAGCCTGAATTGGCCATGGTAGAGTTCTCACTGACTCGAGCGCACGGAACCCAGGCGCGACCGCCTGCGTCCGACCCTTGAGCGCCCTGCCGCCGACTGCCAAGAGTGCATCCGTTGAGCCATTCCAGCTCGGCGGATGCGTGGTTATGCGGAGGGGTGACTGCCTAGTACTAGGTTCTCTCCACACTCTGAACACTTTTCAGGAGATCGTAATGCGACGTTCCTCGATCTACACGCTGGCGGTGCTGGTGCTCGGTGCAACAGCGTTTGCACAGCAAGACCTGCGCTCCAGACTTCGCCTCAAGAGCCAAGTCAAGTACGCCGGTATTTATCACTACGGCCTCGGCACCTGGACC
>JANLUN010000754.1:0-6489 GCA_031363505.1 Planctomycetota bacterium
CCGGTCGGCCTTCGGCCTCCCTGCGGAGATCCGGACTGCTTCTTCTTCCCTGACATAGACACCTCCTGTGCTCATGAGAGCGGACAACTGTGGGGTGTCCAGAGAAACCGTGGGGCGGGAGAGATCGGCGCAGTGCTCGCGAGCATTCCTGGACGTTAGCGGGCGCGTCGACTGCTTCTTCGATGCCCGCGAGCACCACGTGCGGGGCGATCTGACGCACCTCGCGAGGGCCGTTGAGCCGTCGGAGCTGACCGCGGTCCTGCCAGACGCGGCGGGCGGATTCCGAGTCGCGCAAACCGCAACGTTGGTCCCACAATGGAGCGGCCCGCGCAGCTGCCTTGCAAACGCGTCATCGAACGACGAGCCACACATCGAGACAGACCCATGACTTCGAATTCGACCTCACCCGACTTCGCCGCGATCAAGACCCGTCAACAGGCCACGTGGGCTTCCGGCGACTTCGGAGTCGTCGGCACGACGCTACAGATCGTCGGCGAGTCACTGTGCGAAGCCGTCGACTTGCGCGCCGGCTCACGCGTCCTCGACGTGGCGTGCGGCAACGGAAACGCATCGCTGGCGGCCGCGCGGAGATGGTGCCACGTCACCGGCGTCGATTACGTACCCATGCTGATCGAGCAAGCACGCGTGCGCGCGGCGGCGGAGCGCTTGCCGGTCACGTTCCAAGTGGGCGACGCCGAATCGCTCGATTTCCCCGACGTATCGTTCGACTACGTGCTCTCGACGTTCGGTGTGATGTTCGCGCCCGATCAGACGCGAGCGGCGAGCGAGCTCGTGCGCGTCTGCAAACCGGGAGGGAAGATCGCGCTGTCGAATTGGACGCCGAACGGTTTCGCCGGACAGATGTTTCGCACTGTGGGCCAACACGTCGCTCCGCCGGCGGGCGTGAAGCCGCCGCCGCTGTGGGGCACGCGCGAGCGGTTGCAGGAGCTCTTCGGCGCCGCGGCGCAGAGCATCGTCGCCGAGCCGCGCTACTTCGCGATGCGCTTCGAATCGGCCGAGCATTGGCTCAGCGTGTTCCGCCAATGGTTCGGACCCCTGTTGACGGCGTATTCGCGCCTCGACGCGAACGGTCAGGCAGCGTTGACGCGCGACTTGATCGAGCTCGCCTCGCGACATGATCGCGGCGGTGGTCACGGATTCGTCGCGCCTTCCGAGTATCTCGAGATCGTGATCACGCGTCGTTGAGCAGAGTCTGTCGCCGGGCAGCGACTCGCGAATCGCATTCGCGCTGACGAACACATTCGAACTCACGCGTGCGACCTACTGCGTGCAAGGATCGCGGGCGGCTGATGAGACTGTGCAGGTTGGCTGACTTGGCTCCCAGGTGCGGGACAGACCAGATCGCCTGCGCATCTCACCAGCCGCCCGTAGTCGATTCACGCTCGCAGAGCGGCTACGCGCGCTGCGCTCACGGCCACGCGATCTGGAATCCGTTGGACCAGTTCGCGGTCGCGGCGTTGCAGAAGTTCGGCACGGCATTGCGAAAGAACAGTTGGTAGTACGCGGACTGTCCCGCAGGTTGCGCCGTGATCGTCGAGAGCGGAGTCGCTTGCACGGTGTTCGGGTGCGTCCAGTGCCCGACGGCCGCGCCGTTCGACGAGCCGTTGTGACCGCCGAAGCGAATCAGCTGCCCGCTCAGGCAAATGATGCCGTCGCTCGAAGGTGACCCGTTCGGATTGCTCGCGTTGCCTTTCAGCAAGAGCCCGAACGCCAAGTAGTTCGCGGACACCGCGACGTCGAGTTGGACCGTGTCAGGTGCGGTCGTACCCGAGGCGGTCATGAGCGCTCCCTGCGAGTTCAAGGAGTTCGCACAACCATGTCCCGGCGCACCCGACGGATTCGGAACGGTGTTCGGCAGAACGCACGGGCACGCAGTCGGAAGCGAACCATCGCCGAAGCAGAACGCATTGCCGATCGCGGTGCAGCTCCAACGCGCGTCCAGCGTCACGGCGTCCAGGCTCATGCTAGGTGCCGTCGCGATGAAGTTGATCGTGTACGAGAGCACCGTGGAGGGCACGCCGCTCATGTCCCACTGGAAGTAGAGCTCCTCTTCGCCCGGATTCTGCTGGAGGATCGTGAAGACATCGGGCGCGCGAACCTGTTGGTTTCCACCACCGTCGGTGTAGATGAAGATGAAGCTGCCGTAGTTGCGCTGGCTGCCGAGCGTGGACACTTGCAGCACGACCTCTTGCAGGTCGCTTGGAACCGAATCGCTGACCTCGAAAGCGGTCGCGGCGAACCGGTGATAGATGTTGCCGCCAGCAGTGAGGATCGCGCCGGGGAGCAACTGCTCGACGGTCGCACCGAGCGCGGTCGAACCCGCGACATCGGGCGCATTCACTCCGCCGAAAGCCGTCGTGAACGTCTCCCAGTCGGCGTAGTGGCTACACGGCGTACCGCGAAACGGAGGGATCACCGAACTGTCGAACGGCGCCGCGAACGCGAGCGGACCCGCGCAGAGCGCGAGCGCGACGAGCGGAACGGCGAACGAGGATGTGTGGACGGAGGTTTTCATCGTGGAACTCAGCGTTTCGGCACCTGGGACCGTCGGGTCAGCCTCCGCGACGGCCCGAGGACCCTTTCCGAGTTGAGATTTAGTCTTAACTAGGAACAGGCCGAAACCCGTTCCTGAGTCCACATTCCGGGTTTTCGCCGACCCGCAGGCCCGCTACAGCTGACCGAGACTCGCCGTCCACCACACCGGCGGCCGCTCGACCGATTGCAGAGTGGAGCACGGTGGCAGCGCGGGTTTCGCTAACGCCTCGCACGCAGCTGACGAGCCCAGCGCGCAGGCCTTCTCGAGCCACGCGCGAGCCTTGGCCTCATCGCGCTTCGCCAGCCACGCATACGCGAGGTACGTGCAGCTCTCGGCGTCGCCGGCGGCGCAAGACGTCTCGAGCGTGGCGACTGCCGCTTCGAGATCGATCGCCCCGCCGCTGCCCGAGCACGCGGTGCGTGCAAGGCCTTTGCACGCGTCGACGTTTCCTTGCTCGCATCCGCTCGCGTACAGCTGAAGCGCTCGCGCTTCGTCACGCGGGCGGCCTCTGCCGCTTTCGTAGGCGAAGCCGATCAAATAGCAGGCTCTTCCGTCGGCGGTCTCGCCACACTCACGCTCGAGTCGCTTGAGAGCGCGCGCCACGTCCTTGTCGGACTTGGCCTCGCGCAAGAAGAGGAACTGTGTCGCGAGATTGGCACAGCCATCGGCGTTCCCCGCCTGACACGCGACCGCGAAGTAGTGTCCGGCCGCGGCGCGGTTCTGCTCGACGATCTTCCCCTCCATATAGATGACGCCCAGTTCGTTGGCTGCGGGACCCAATCCTTGATCCGCTTGAGAGCCGACGACCTTCATCAGCTTCTTGCCGGCGTTGGGCTTGCCGTCCGCGTACGCTTGCTTCCAGAACGCGATCGATGCCCCTGGATGCGGCGCGTCGACCTGACCGCGCGCAAGCATGGTGAGGAAGAGCGCGGCCCAGCCTCCCATGTAGATGTAGTTCGCTCTCCGCGGTTGGAGCGCCGATTCCCACTGCGTGAATTGGGCCGCAACGCCGCTCTTCGCCCAGCGGTCGATGAACGGCACCATCAAGTTGAGAGCGAGCACCGGCAACAACTTGTCGTAGAACTCGGGAAGCCCCATGTCCTCGAAGACCCAGTAGAGGACGAAGTTCCCGAGGCCGTACAACGCGCCGAACAAGACGCGTCCGGCGCTGCTGCGTGGCGAGGTCGAGGGATCCGTCACCAGGAGGTGAAGTCCGAGAAACACAGCGATCGGAATCGAGCTGTCGACGAAGAAGTACGTCCCCGTGATCGCCGTGTAGATCCCATCGAGCACCCACAGCGACGCGGCCGCGGCGAACGTCATCAACGTCACCGCGAAGAAGTACTGCACGATCAAGCCGACGAGGAAGACCCACAGGAAGATGTGCGGCGGGTACGCGAACGTCGACGCGATTTCGATCCCCCACGTGTAGTGAGTCGTCTTCGTCGCGATCAGCACGACCGAGACGAGACCGAGCGCGAATGCCGACGGGTTGAAGATGTGCGTTCGCCGTCCTTCGCGCTCCCACTTGACGAACTCTTTCCCGAGCGCGGCCGCGGCCACCATCAAGAACTGGAAGATGAAGTAGTCGTCGCGGAACCAGATGAAGAGGTTCGTGCTGAAAATGATGGGGATCGCACCGAAACCAAGCCGCCATCCTCGTCCCCGCGACCAGGAGATCAGCGCGTCGACGATGTAGAGGAACAGGAGCTGCGCAACGATCAGCGGGATCTCGTGGTAGACCTCGCGCCAGTAGTAGCCCCAATACGCGTAGATCGATCCCTGAACGCACGCTTGGACGTAGTGCGACTTGACGGGCCGAACGAAGTCGATCTGGAAGTACTTGTCGCGCCGCTTCGCCAGCCCCCACAGGACGAGTGTGCAACCGAAGCTCGCCGCGCTCGCGATGCCGAACGCCCACACGAGCTTCGGGTTTTCGCCTACGCGCGGAAGCAGGGCGAACGCGAACAGAAGCACCGTCATCGCGAACAACGCGAGCGGAACCCGCTGCACGCGCGAGAACGATGCAGGCTGGAGACCGCCCCGCGGCGCTCCCGCTCCGTTCGAATCCACCGCCGCTGACGTCATGACCTGTGCCTTCCCGTAGGGTTGGAACCGGCGGACGGCGGTGCCGGATCCCGTCTGGGTCGGTCCCTCCGCTGTCCGCGCACAAGATGAAGACTGTGTAAGCGCCAAGTTACCAAGCGGCGATGATCATCGGTAGACGCGGATCCGCCGGCGGCCATCACTCGACGAGTTCGCTAGGTGGGATGTCTGGTCGGTCAGCACTCCCTTCGCCCGCCCCAGATGCAGCGACCCTGCGGTGCGACATGCGCACCGCAGGGTCGAAGAAGTCACCGTCGTGACTGGTCGAACGGAACTACACCCGGAGCGAGCTCGGTGTCGTCCGAACGACGAGCGGGACGATCACGGCCAGAAGATCTGGTAACCGTTCGACCAGTTGGAGGTCGCGGGCGTGCAGAAGTTCGGCGGGTTCACGCTGCGATAGAACAGCTGGTAGTACGCCGTCGCGCCGTTCGGTTGCGCCGTCTGCGTCTTCACGGGCGTCGTCTGAACGGTGTTCGGGTACGTCCAGTGACCGAGCGCCGCACCGTTCGTGCTGCCGTTGTGACCGCCGAAGCGAATCAGCTGGCCGTCCGCGCAGCGGAGTCCGTCCGCGTTGGCGATGCCGTTCGGCAACTGTCCGTTGCCCTTCACCATCAAGGCGAAGGAGACGAAGTTCGGGTTCGGGCTCGCGCTGACGAGAACGTCGAACGAGATCGTTCCCGGAGTCGGAGTGGTGGAACCCGAAGCGGTCAACAATGCACCGTCGAGGTTGAAGCCGTTCGCGCAACCGTGCTCAGGAGCGGAGCCCGGATTCGGAACGGTCTGCGGCGCAACGCAGGGGCACGGCGAGATCTTGCCGTCGCCGAAGCAGAACGAGAAACCCGGGCCGCAACCTTGCACGAAGCCGAACGCGGACGCAGCCGTCCAACCGCAGATCCAAGACTGCGCACCGGGAGCGAACGCTCCGCGGTACTTCGCCGGTTGGAAGAAGCCGTTGTTGATCGGCGCCGCGGCGACGCTCGTCGTCGCTTGGTTCTTCGGGCGCGGATCGAGCGTGGCCACGCGTGCCACGTTCAAGCCGGCTTGAAGGATGCCGGGAGCGCGCGTCAGCGACTGAATCGGCGAGTCCGCATCGAGGATGCTCGCGATCTGCACGTTGTTGTTCAGCGGATCGAACACGTTGCGAAGGTTCGCTTCCGTGTACGCGCTGCTGTGTTGGTTGCGGAAGAACACGCTGTCGGTGATCTCAGCCAGACGCCCGCCCGCCTTTTGCGCACCGTAGAAGCCCGCGATCGGCGGGCTCGGGTCGCTCAGGGGATACGCGGGAGTCGCACCGACGAGGGTGGTCCAGGTCGCCGCCCAGCTCAAGCTGCCGTTCGCGCCGTAGCCCGAGTCCGCGAGCGGAACGTCACCGTCCGAGTTGTCGAAGCTGACGACGCGTTCGCCGATGTCCATGAAGATGCAGTTGCGATACTGCACGCGTGCATTGGCGCGCCAAGCCGTGGCGTGGTCGCCGCCGGTCGAATTGGCGACCGGGTCCACCGTGTTCGGCATGCCGATCGCGGTGTAGTTGTAAATCGTCGTCGTCGTGACGGGTTGCCACCACGAGTCTTCCGCACCGTCCGTCTCAAAGAGGTTGTCGCCGCAACCGCTGCCTTGCCAGTTGGCGCCCGCCTTCAGGCTGTAGCCTTGAACGAGCAGACCGAACTGCGCCTTGCCACGCCAACCTTGGTCGATGTCGAGGCTGTCGTCACCGATGTTCCAGATGTTGAGGTGCTTGAGGTTGACCGTGCCGCCCCAGACTTCGACGCCGTCGTCGATGTTGCACATGACGTCGACGAAGTCGACGTCGGTCTCGCGACCGA
>JANLUN010000785.1:0-6152 GCA_031363505.1 Planctomycetota bacterium
CGAAAGCAGCATCAGCGCCACGAACAGCGTTCCCCAGTTGTCCCAGGCATCCTCGAGCTCGGACGAGATCGGCTCGCGGCGTTCTTCGTGGCCGGGCAGTTCGGGCAAGAGATCCGCGGCGTGCGCCAGATCGAGCGCGCGCCCGCCGGTCATCGCGGCCATCGATTGCAGCGTGCCCGGATCCGGCGCGGGGTCGGCGTTCTCGCGCGACGGCAGCACGACTTCGAACTCGGCCGTCGCGACGCGCTGTCCGTCGACCTCGATCCATGCGCTGTACAGACCCGGACGCTCGGCTTCGAACGACGCACGGAAAAGACCGGGGCGATCGGGAACGAGCGCGAGCTTGAGCTCGCTCGTCACGCCTTCGGGGTTCTGCACGCGTGCGGTTTGCGTCGGGCGCTCGCTCGGACGGAAGTCTTCGTCGAGCACGCGCGCTTCGAGCGTCACGCGTTCGTCGAGATTGAACGTCGATCGCTGTGCGTCGAGCTGGACGCGACGGTCGCCGCTCTTCAATCGTCCGAGCGCGACCCAGCGGATCGCGTTGCGCCAGAAGCGCTCGTGGTAGCGATCGCCGTAGCGATACCGCCACAGCCACGTCGAATCGACGCCGAGGAACAGCGTGCGGCCCGAGGGAAAGTAGCCGGTGACGAGCAGCGGATAGCGTCCTTGGCTGTTCGCGTCGGTCGGGTGTCGCAAGAGAACTTGCGCACCGGGTTTCGCGCGCACGACCGGGAAGTACCAATAGAAGCCGCGCAGTCCGCCTTCCTCTTCCCACAGCTCGCGGTTCTGCTTGAGATCGGGCACGAGGCGCACGACTTCGTGCGGCGCGGCCGGATCCTCGAGCAGCGGATGGAACGCGCGGCGCGTGTCGCCTTCGAACGACAGCGTGCCGGTCGCGTCGACGATCACGGGCAGGAGGTCCTCGACCGGCGTGCCCACAAGAGCGCGCGGGTTGTCGTACTCACCGGCTTGCAGGATCAGGCCGCCGCCGCGTTCGACGAATTCGCGAAGCGACGTCAAGAACTCTTCACAGCGCGCCGGATCGGGCGAGATCGCGTACGGGTTCACGTCGCCAAGGATCACGATGTCGTAGTTCTCGAGCAGCTCCTTGCGCCCGCTCGGAACCTCCGCCAGCGCCGGGATGCCGCGCGTGCTCTCTTGGACGAAGTCGGGGGTCGCCGAGAGCAGGAAGCATTGCACCTCGAGGTTCTGATCCGCGCGCAGGAGCAAGTTCTTGAGGTAGCGGTACTCCCAGCGCGGATAGCCATCGACGTAGAGCACGCGGATCTTCTCCGGCGTGATGTGCACGCTGAGCTCGACGGCGTTGTCGTCGCGCAGCGTTTCGTCGGGGAGCGGCGCGACGGAGACACGGAAGCGTCGCTCGTTGCTCTTCGGGTCGGGAGTTCCGGGCGGCGCGAAGAGGACGATGCGCTGTCCACCTTCGTCGAGCGTGGCTTCCTCCTCGGCCAGCGCGCGCGATTCGGGCGCGACTTCCTCGAGCACGACGCGCACCTTCGCGCCCTTTTCCGTGCCGCGGCCGAGCACGCGCACGCTGATCGCGATCTCGTCGCCGTCGAGCGCGGTGGGCGGCGCCTCGACGAGCTCGACGACGACGTTGCGCTCGGGACGCGTGTCGCCTACGACGAGCGTGTGTACGGGAATGCCCGTCGCTCCGGCGGCGCGAGCGGCCTCGATCGGCGACACGCCGCCGTTGCTCCGTCCATCGGACACGATGAGCACGTCGGTGACGTGGCGTCCGCGGTGGCTCGCGAGCGCTTGCGTCAACGCGTCGCCGAGGTGCGTCGCGTGTCCGCGACCTGACAGCGACTTGAGATCGCTGACCGGCTCGAGCGTGTCGGCGAACCGGAATTGCCGTGCGGCGTATCCGCGCTCGGAAAGCTCCGGCAAGAGCGTCTTCTCGAGCACCGCGCGCGCGAGCTCGCTGCGCGTGCTATCGGCCGGCTCGCGTCCGCTGACGTCACGCAGCGTGCGGCGCAGCTTGTCGTCGCCGGAGTAGGCGTCCTTGCGGCGCATGCTTGCGGAATCGTCGAACAGGACGAGCACTTCGGCCTGTTTGACCTCCTCGCGCTTGTGCACGAAGACGGGCCGGAAGAGGACGAGCATCAAGACCACGAGCGACGCGAAGCGCAGTCCCGATAGAACGACGCGTGCGCGCGGACTGATCGACTCGCGCCCGTACCCGATCCACGCGACGAACGCGCACAGCGGCACGAGCCCGAGCACGACGATCCACAGCTCGGGCAAGTCGAGCAAGCGGAAGCTCTCGCGCAAGCCGGTTTCGCCCGCGTCCGGGACCTGGCCGATCGCGAACGGTGCGAGCGGCGCGAGCGCGAGCAACGCCCAGGGTGCGAAGCGCCAGCGTGAACCAGAGCGTCGCGTCATCGGATGACGCTCCGGCGGCGCTGGCCGAGCCACGCGGCCCACAGCGACTCGAGCACGAGCGCGACGAAGCACGCCAGCGCGAGTCCGCGCCACAGCTCACCTTTGTGCGGAGCTTCGCCGCCCGCGCCACTGCCGTTCTTGTCGTCGGGTTTGAACGTGACGAACGCGCGGTGCAAGCCCTCGAGTTCGGAGCTCGAGAGTCGCTCCAGATCACCTTCCGACGCATCGAGCTGCACCGCGAAGCTGAGCGTGGGTGCGCCGTCCATCTCGATGCGGTAGAGGCCGACGTGCTCACTGTCCTTGCCCGGGACCGACGGCAGCCGGTAGCGGCCGTTCGCGAGCGGCTCGGGTTCGCCGTCGAGCGCGCGGCGCGTTCCATCGGGCAGCGCGAGCTGCGTATTGTGCGGGAACGCGAGCGCTTCGGCCGAGAGCGCGGTGCCGGGCGCGACGTTGCGCGGCGCTTCGGCTTCGCGCGTGGCGTAGCGGACGAGCTCGTGCACGAACGGGATGAGCGTGCGCGGCGACTCGGGAAGTCGCGTCCACGCTGGATCGATGCTCGTGGTCCACAGGAACACGTGTCCGCGGTCGTAGGCGCGCTCGATGAGCAGCGGATGCGAACCGTCGTCGTCGAGCGTCGCGAGCACGTGCGCGGACGCGGTCGGGCGAACCGCGACGAACTCGTAGATCGGCACTTCGGTGAGGAGCGGCTTCCAGCGATCGTCGGCGAAGAACGCGAGCGCGGGGTTCGACTCCTCGAACGACTTGACGCGGAAGTAACCGTCGCGGCGCGAGGGAACGGAGACGCGCCGCTTCAACTCGGCCGGCAAGAGTCCGCTTTCATCCGCGCGGTAGAGGCGCGTGTTGTAGCTCTCCGGGATCACCCGGTCGCCCAGGCTCACGATCAGCGCGGCGCCGGCCGCGACTTGGTGCTCGAGGCGCTCGACCGCCGCGGCGGAGACGCTCTCGACGTTCGCGAGCCAGATCACGTCGAAGCTCGCGAGGTCGAGCTCGGTCGTGCTGAGGAGATCGGGTTCGACGACGCGCGGCTCGAACGGCGCGGTCGCGGAGAGCACGGCCGATCCATCGTCCGCCTGAGGCTCGAGCACCGCCGCGAGATAACCCGTTTCGTCTTCGTCGATCGTCGCGCCCGGCGCGCCGTTGACGAGGAGCACGCGGACGGGCGGCGGCACACCGAGGATCTCTGCGCGCGCGTCGTCGACGGCGAGCGCATCGCCTTCGAGGTGCGCCACCAAGACGTGTTCGCCGGGCGTTTTGAACACGACTTGGAATACCGCGTCACCGCGACCGCGCGCCGGGACGTCGATCACGGCGACCGGTCGCCGCTCGCCGTCGACGTCGAGCGCGACGCGCACGCCGCTCTTCGCGCTGCCGCCGTGGTTCTGCACGCTCACGCTGAGGTCGACCGGCAGACCGGCGCCGAGCACGGGGCCGAGCGGTTTCACGCTCGCGATCCCGAGATTGTGCGGCTGAGTTTGCGACGGACCGAGATCCTCGACGATCACCTCGAGCCCCATCGTCGCGAGCTCGTCGAGCTGGTCGAAGAGCGCGGGACGCTCGGGCACACTCGGCGCGTCAGTGGATGCGACCGAAGTCGCGGCTATGCCGGATTGCGCACTGCCGGGCACTGCGGGCGGTGCGAACGAGCGGCGCTGCATGTCGGAGAGCAGCCGGATCTCGAGGGATTCGTGACCCGCGGCCGCGGCGTCCTCGCGCGCGAAGCGCAGCACTTCGCCCAGCGCGCCCGCGAGATCGAGCGCCTCGTCGGTCGGCGCGGCGAGCGTGTCGAGCATCGCGCTCGCTTGATCGGGTTGCGTCCACGACAAGAGACGCGGATAGCCGCCGGCCAAGATCAACCGGACGCGATCGCCGCGCCCGCCGTCGAGCTCGCGCACGATCTCTCGCGCACGCGCGACGGCGCGATCGAACACCGTGTCGACGCTCTCGCGGTAGCCTGTCGACGCGGAGCCGTCGAGCACGAGGATCACGTCGCGACGGCTCTCCGTGAACCCGGCCAGCGGCGAAAGTCGTCCGGTGAACGGACGCGCCAGCGCGAACGCGAGCAGCGCCACCGCCGCCATGCGCAGCAAGAGCAGCAGCAGATTCTCCATCTGCACGCGTCGTCGCGTCTTGCGGTACGCCGCGATGACGAAGCGCATCGCGGCCCACTGCATCGGCTTGTGCCGCTGCCGGTTGAGCAGGTGGATGACGAGCGGGACGGCGGCGAGCGCCGCCCCCCATAGGAGCATCGAGTTCACGAAACCGCCGAGGAGCGACATCTAGCGCTTCCCTCCGCGAGCTCGCGCCATGCGGTGGGCGAGGTACGTCGAGAGCGCCGCGTCGAGACCGACGCCGGTCGACATCGACACGAAGTCGACGTTCAGCGCGCGCGCTTGACGCGCGAGCTCCTTGTTGTGGCCATCGATCTCCGCCAAGTACGCGTCCCGGATCGCGCGCGGATCGACTTTGTGCGTCCCGAGCTTCTCGAGTCCTTCCATCTTCATGAGATGGTCGAACTCGAAGTTGATCTCCTGCGGGTCGAGGATCTGGAACAGGATCGGCTCGTGTCCGCCGGTGAGCAGCTTGCGCACTCCCGCGAGGATCTTGTCCGGCTCGTCGAACAGATCAGAGAAGATGCACACGATGCCACGACGTTTGAGCTTGGGCGCGATCCATTCGAGGACGTTGCCGATGCGCGTCGGACCAGTTGCTTCCGCTTTCTCCAGCGTGTGCAAGATGGTCTTGAGCTGCGGCGCGCCGTTGCCCGGCGGCACCTTCGTGCGGTGCGCTTCGTCGAAGAGCACGAGCCCGGCGGTGTCGCGGCTCGCGAGCACGAGGTGCGTCAGCGCCGCCGCGCACCAACGCGCGTAGTCGAACTTCGTCCACGCGAGCGATCCGTACGCCATCGACTCGCTGGCGTCGACGAGCAAGTGGCACACGAGGTTCGTCTCCTCGACGAACTGCTTTACGACGAGGCGATCGGAGCGGGCGAACACCTTCCAGTCGACGCGCCGCAGCTCGTCGCCGGGCACGTACTCGCGGTGCTGCGCGAACTCGACCGAGCTGCCGAGTCGCGCCGACCGGTGCTGACCGGCCATGAAACCCTCGACGACCGTGCGCGCGACGAGCGCCAGATCGGCGAGCCTGTCGAGTACGGCCGGATCGAGGCCTTGGGACGTGGCGGTCATTTCGCCTGGCCGACGTCCGGGTTAGCTCGCCGCCGTCTGGACGCCCGGAAGTCCCGCGCCGACGCCCGCTCCCGGTACCACTTCCTGCAACAGACGATCGACGATGATGTCGGAGGTGATGCCTTCGGCCGAGGCCGAGAAGTTGGTGACGATGCGGTGGCGGAGCACGGGGTGCGCGACCGCGCGCACGTCTTCGATCGCGACGTGCTCACGACCCGCCAGCGCCGCGTGGGCCTTCGCGCCGAGCACGATGAACTGGCTCGCGCGCGGACCGGCGCCCCACGTGACCCACTCGCGCAGGAACGAGAGCTGCGAGTCAGAGCGCACTCGGGTGCCGCGCGTCAGCGCCAGCACGTAGTCGAACACGTGATCGGCGATCGCGATCGAGCGGACGGTGCGCTGCATGTCGAGCAGCTCCTCGGCGGTGACGACGGGCTTCAACGAGACTTGCAGATCGCCCGTCGTACGGCGCAGGATCTCGCGCTCTTCGTCGACCGACGGATAACCGACCTGCACCATGAACATGAAACGGTCGAGCTGGGC
>JANLUN010000720.1:0-1762 GCA_031363505.1 Planctomycetota bacterium
CTTCGCCGAGCTCGACGTTCGGACCGATCGCGACGCCGGCGAACACGAGCGGGGGAGTGAATCGGAACCCGCGCCGCAGCGCGTCCTCGACGACGCGTTGCTTGATCTCAGGCATGCCGCCGATCCCGCAGATGAGGCGCACGTCGCGGTCAACTTGGTCCAGCGTCCACACCGGCTTGCCGTAGAGTCCTGCCGGCTGCTCGTTTCGATCGACGAACCCAACCACGTCGACGCGCTCGCCGTCCGGATACGTGCGTGCCGTTTCAAGCGCCCAGCACACCTCGCGCGCGAATCCGCCGCAGCCGAGGATCGCGACGCGCAGCGGGGCCATCAGCGCGCTCCCTTGACCGTCGCCTTCGCTCGCGGAAGCGGGCCGGGGATGCGCTCGAGCGCGCGTGCGTGCTCGCGAACGCGCTCGGCGATGTACGCCACGTCGGAACGTTCGAGCCGCGGCGACGACGGCAGGTTGATCCCCGAGCGCGCGATGCGATCGGCGACGGGCCAGCTCCCGGATCGGCGATAGATCGGCAGCGCGTGCATGGGATAGAAGAAAGGGCGCGTCTCGATCCCGTCGCGTTGCAGTCGCGCCATGAGCTCGTCGCGCAGCGCCGGCTCGCTCTCAGCGGAACGCAGTCGAACGCTCGAAAGCCACTGCACGTTGCGCGTGCCGGGTCGTTCGGTGGGGAGCACGAGCCCGCCCTCGCGACCGAGCTCCTCGCGGTACCACTTCGCGATCTCGCGGTGGCGCGCGATCAGGAAGTCCACTTTTTGAAGCTGTGAGCAGCCGAGGGCGGCAGCCGGGTTCGTCATGCGGTAGTTGAAGCCCACCGTCTCGAACCAGTAGCGCCGCTCCGGATCCATGCCTTGTCCGCGCAGTAGTCGCATACGCGCGGCGAGCTCGGCGTCGTCGGTCACGATCACGCCGCCTTCGCCGGTCGTGATGATCTTGTTGCCGTACAAACTGAACGTGGCGATCTGGCCGAACGATCCGACGCGCTGGCCTTCGATCTCCGCGCCGTGAGCTTCGGCCGCATCCTCGACCACCCACAGACCGTGCGCCTCTGCGATCTGCTGGATCGCCGCCATGTCGCACGGGTGGCCGTAGAGGTGCACCGGAACGATTCCGACGGTCCGCGCGGTGATCGCTTCGGCGATGCGCGCGGGATCGATGTTCCACGTGTCCGCTTCGCAGTCGACGAAGACCGGCTCGGCGCCGCAGTAGCGCACCGCGTTGGCCGTCGCGACGAACGTGAACGTCGGCACGATCACTTCGTCGCCGGGCTTCACGCCGAGCGCGAGCAGTGCGACATGGAGCGCCGCGGTGCCGTTGCAGACCGCGAGGCCGTGCCGCTGGCCGACGTAGTCCGCGAACGCTTGCTCGAACTTCTGGAGATACGGTCCTTGCGACGAGATCCAGCCGGAGTCGAACGCGTCGATGAAGTTGTGGCGATCTCTCTCGTCGAGATGCGGTTCGGTCACGGGGTACGAACGGGCCGTCATCGCGCCTCCTGGATTACGAGCGTGTACTGCTTCTTGGTTTCGGAATGGAGCTCGGTGCGCAGCGCGAACGTCCGGTAGCGGAGTTCGAGCGCCGCGCGCAAGTCCGCGAGCACCGCATGGTCCGGGGGCAACTCCGGCGATCCGAGCAGCGGCGCCTTCGTGGCCAGGAGATCGAGCGGGATGTCCGCGCCGCTGGGCTCGACGCGCACGCGGCCAAGCTCGTACTGCTGCGCGCGCCACGAACTCGTCGGGTGGACGATCG
>JANLUN010000723.1:0-1715 GCA_031363505.1 Planctomycetota bacterium
GCTGACGCCGCGCCTGGCCGTCAAGATCGCAGTGAAGACGACGTAGAGACTCGTCAGAAAAGCCGAGACCCCGGGCGACACGTCTCCGAGTCCGAACATCTGGAGCACGAACCCGCCGAAGAGCAGGAATCCGAGCCAGAATCCACCGACCCATGTCGGGCGATCGAGTCCACGGCGCGCGGCCGGAACGAACGCGAACATGCAGATCGCCGCGATTCCAAAGCGCAGGCACATGAAGAGTGCGACTCCGAGCAGAAGCTGCCCCGCGCCCAGCTTCGTTTCGACAGCCTCCACCCCTGCCTTCATCCAGACGAACGTGCCGCCCCAAATCAGCGTGACCACGAGCAACGCGATCACGGCGGAACGCGAGCGACGCGAACGAATAGGTGTATTCATCGAGCGTGCAGCACCCTAACGGGCGACCAGGGCGGCGCAAAGTCGGAACGACGCCGGCAAACGACATGCGGCTCGATCCGAGCATTGCTAATCTGTGCGCGTCCACGCCGGTGTCTCGCGGTGCGCGAAACCTCTGATCGCGCCGATTGGAAATCAAGGCCATGAACGTGCTCCGACCGATTTCACGCGTCTCCATCGCGCTCGCTCTCATTCTCGGCGCCGCAAGCTGCGTCAGCGACCGTCAAGTCATCGCGCAAGCGAACGAGCAGCACATGTCCCTGTCGCCGGCCGTCATGGCGAATCCGGATCTCGACAGGTACTTGCAAGACATCGGCGATCGGATCATCGATGCGGCCAAAGAGTACGACACACAGCACGTGGAGAAGGGCGGCGAGTCGCGCGACTGGATGTTCTCGAAGGACATGCAGTTCCATCTCGTCAACAGCAAGACGCTCAACGCCTTCACGACCGGCGGCGAGCACATGTACATCTACAGCGAGCTCTTCGAGACCTGCCGGTCCGAGGACGAGCTCGCGGCGGTGATGGCGCACGAGTACGCGCACGTCTACGGCCGCCACGTCCACAAAGGGATCCAGCGTCAGTACCTGATCGTCGCCGGCAGCGCCGCCGTCGGGATCGCGGCGGGGGAGATGGCCGAGAAGAACTCGGCCGAAATCGGCACGCTCGCGGGGGCGGGCGCGATGATGCTCGGCCAGTTCTTGTCGATGGGTTACACGCGCAGCGACGAGGCCAACGCCGATGAGCTCGGCTTCGTCTTCTACACACGCGCGGGCTGGGATCCGGACCGGTTCGGCGACTTCTTCCAGCAGCTCGCCGACAAGGGCCTCGACACGACGCCGGAGCAATTGAGCGACCACCCGACGCTCGCGAGTCGTGTCGCGGCCGCGAAGAAGCGCGCTGCGAACCTGCCGCCCGGCGCGGGTGAGTGGCGACGCGAGCCCGTGGCCGACCTCGCGGGCTACGGCGCGAAGAAAGAGCTTGTCGCCCAGGTCAGCGCCAGCTCACCGAGCGATGCCGACATCCAGTCCGCGCAGACGCTCCTATCGGCCGTGCCCAGCTGTGTGCTGCCGGTCGACGCGCCCGAGCAAAAAGCGGCGCAGAACAAGCTCGAGCTCGCGCTCGGGGCGATCGGCAAGACCGTGCAGCGCTGAGCGGGCAGCGCGCGTCAGGTCCCGGTCAGCGGTTCTTCTGGAACCAGTCCGCGTTGATCTTCGTGAAGCGCACCCACTTCTCCGGGAGCTCCGCTTCGTCGAAGATCGCGTCGACCGGGCACTCGGGGACGCACGCGCCGCAGTCGA
>JANLUN010000787.1:0-13609 GCA_031363505.1 Planctomycetota bacterium
TGCGCCATGCCGCGGGACTTGAGCACGCTCAGGACGCGGTTGCGTTCGCCGTTGCTCTCGATGTCCTGCAACAAGATCCACGAGTCCATGAGCGACGAGATGAAGATCTCCGTGTGCGGGAGACTCTCGCCGTTGCCGATCAAACTGGTGAAGAGCGACGTGATCTGTTCCGCCTTCAGGAAGTCGACCAGCCGCGTCACCATGGCCTTGCCTTCGGAAGGACTGCCCGCGACCAGTAGGCTGGTGATCGGGTCCACGACGACGACCGACGGTCGGTACGTCTCGACCTCCTTGAACATGGTCGCCAGGTGCATCTCAAGGCCGTACAGCGTGGGTCGCGCGGCGCAGATGCGCAGCAAGTCGCGTTTGACCCACTCCTCGAGGTGCAGACCGATGGACTGCATGTCGCGTTCGATCTGATTGGGCGATTCCTCGAAAGCAAAGTAGAGCGCGCGCTCGCCGCGCAGGGCGGCTGCGTGGGCGAAGCACGCGGCAATGCTGGTCTTGCCGGCGCCCGGCGGTCCCGAGAGCAGGATCGTGCTGCCGCGATAGAAGCCGTGTCCCCCGAGCATCGCGTTCAAGCGTGGGAGGCCGGTGGAAATGCGCTCGGTGGAGGCCTTGTGATCGTGCTTGAGCGAGGTGATGGGCAACACGCTGATGCCCTCGTGACCGATCAGGAACGGATACTCGTTCGTGCCGTGCATCGCCCCGCGATACTTGACCACTCGCAGATGCCGCGTCGCGAGGCGCTCGTTGACGCGGTGATCGAGCAGGATCACGCAGTCGGACACGTATTCCTCGAGCCCGTGGCGCGTCAGTTGTTCGCGACCGCGCTCGGCCGTGATGATCGCGGTGACGCCTTTCTCCTTCAGCCAGTAGAAGAGCCGCCTCAACTCGGCGCGCAACACGGCTTCGCTCGGTAGACCTGCGAACAGAGCCTCGAGCGTATCGAGCACGATGCGTTTGGCGCCGATGGAATCGATCGCGTGACCCAAGCGCACGAACAATCCCTCGAGGTCGTAGTCGCCGGTCTCCTCGATCTCACTGCGCTCGATCAGGACGTGGTCGAGCACGAGGCGCTTGCTTCGCACGAGCGCGGGCAGATCGAAACCCAGCGACGCGACGTTGGCGGCCAGATCCTCTTCCGTCTCCTCGAAGAAGATGCACACGCCGGGCTCGTCGAACTGCGTCGCGCCGCGAACGAGAAACTCCATCGCCAGCAGCGTCTTGCCGCATCCGGCGGCCCCGCACACGAGCGTCGACCGCCCGCGCGGCAACCCGCCGCCGGTGATCTCGTCCAGACCCTGAATGCCGGTCGGACACCGCTCCAGAACGGACGGCGGGGCTGTCGACTTGGAACGCTGCTTCGTCATGGAGTGATTTCCCGGCCGAGGTCGCGAAGTGGGGGGGAATGACCGACGGAAATTCCGCGCGTGGTCACCAATCGAACGCGACGGTTTCAGTCTAGCTTCGCGGTCCGTCGCCGACGGGAGCAATTGCGCCTGGTGAGTGGCGGATCATTGCTTTCGTTCAGGGCGCTACGCACTTATGGGTACCGCTCGCGACGGCAATTCACGCGCGCGCGCACTCGCGCAAGAAACCGTCGAGTTCCGCGAGCGCTTTCTGCTTCGCGTTCGCTTCGCGCGCTCCGAGACGGATCCTCAAGTTGCACTCCAGTGCCCACAGTCGCAGGACCGCGCGCAGCCAACGTTCTGCCAGGCGCCCGTAGTTCTTGCGATAGTACGTCGTGCGGTTTTGGATCCACAACAAGTTGCGGTGACGCGCTGTGTGGACTCGTGTGGACGAACCTTGGTGGTGCAGAACCTCGGCTTCCGCCAAGTAGCGGATCCGACGGCCTTTGCGCCAAAGACGTAAGCACAGATCCACGTCGTTGAAAAACAGGCTCAAACGCGGGTCGAGTCCACCCATCGCCAAGTACTCCGCGGTGCGGAGCATCAGGCATGCGCCCGGCGGCTGAGAGACGTCGCGACTGTGCTGATGGTCGAAGTCGCCCATGGTGAGCCACCACGAGAGCCACGACCCCGGCGGGAAAGTTCCGAGGGACGTCGACTCGAGCAGTGGCTCGAAGACACTGGGAAAGCGACGGCAAGCGCGCTGCACCGTTCCGTCCGTGTTCACGAGTTTGGGAGCGACGGCGGCGTACTCATTGTCGCTGTCGAGAAATCCTGCCAAACGATCGAGCGCTCCCGGTCGCACTTCGGTGTCCGAGTTCAAGAGACACACGTAGCGCCCACGCGCCGCGCGCGAGCCTTGGTTGTTGGCCTCTGCGTACAACCGGTTCTCGGCGTTGCAGACCAGTCGGACCGATGGGAAGTCGTGCGCGACCATCCGTGCCGAATCGTCGACGCTGCCGTTGTCGACCACGATGATCTCGCGCGGCTCGAGGTGCGTGTCGCGTTCGAGCGACGCCAAACACGCGCGCAAGATCTCGCGCGTGTTCCAGGACAGGACGACGATCGAGATATGGACGTCGCTCATGACGCACGCTCCGTTTGCAGACCAGATCGAGATTGCGACCACCACGAGAACAAGAACGGCGCCCAGGCCAGCGTGACGGCAGCGAACACCGCCGCCGCTGTGCCTTGGCGCGACCAACCTGCGCGCGCGGCGAGACTCGCCGACAAAGAGCCCAGCGCCGCGGTCGCGAGTACCCACATGGTCAGCCGCAGTTCCTCGGGCCAACCTCTCAGCCCAGCGCGCGCCACCGCGAACGCCGAGACGGCGTACTTGAAGACCTCGGAGACCGCGAGGCCCGCGACCGCGCCGGGGAACCCGCCCAGCGCGTAGCCGATCGGGATCAGCGCGATCATGCCGAGCAACTTCGCGGCGCTGTTCGCCGCGGTCCAGTTCGCTTCACCACGCGCGAGAAGTGCCGCGCCGTTCGTCGATTCCAGCACCGTGAACCAGCTCGCGAGCGCGAGCATCTGGACGATCCATCCCGCTTGGTCGTAGCGCTGGTCGTACAAAAGCCGCACCGCGACGGCGCCGCCGCCCGCCAGGCCCGCGATCATCCATCCGGCGAGCAGCAACAAAGGCCGGCGCACGCGAACGAACACGGGCCCGAGATCCTGGCCGGAGTTCTGCACGCGGCTGTAGACGGGAAAGAGAACGCTCGACGCCATCCGCCCCAGTGCGATCGACGGCAGCGTCGCGATCATCGCTCCGACGCTGTACACCCCGAGCATCGCGAGCGGAACCATCTTGCCGAAGATCAATCGATCCGATTGCCCGACGAAAAACGTCAACACGGTGCTGAGGAAGATCCACCGGCCGAAGCGCAACAGCTGCACGAGCGCGCTGCGATCCCAGCACAAGCGATTCGCGATTCCGGACAGCAGGGTGTGACTCAGCACGAGCCGCGTGACACTGCCGGCCACTCCACCCGCCACCAGTGCCCAGATCGAGCGATCGATCGCCGCCCACGCGAGGATGACCGCGAGTCCCGCAGCTTGACTGACGACCTCGATGATCGAGACGCGCGCGAGATCCACGCGCCGGTACATGCTGAAGAGTCGCGTGGAGTTGAAGCCCGAGATCAGTGCCGTCGCGCCCGAGATGGCCAAAACCCACACGAGCCGCGAGTCGCCGTAGAAACTCGCGAACGGTTGCGCGATCACCACCGCCACGCAAGTGAGCACCAAGCCGCGCAGCGCTTGCATGGTCCACGCCGTGTTGAGGAAGTTCGGATCGTCACCGCGCTTTCCCTGGATGATGCTCGGACCGATACCGACATCGGAGAAGAGCTGCAGACCCTGTTGCAGGGCATTCACGAGTGCCATGAGTCCGAAGGCCTCCGGCATCAGGAGCCGCGTGAGCAGCAGGTTGCCCGCGAAGCGCAGCAGTTGAGAGCCGCCGTATCCGGCCATCGACCAGAACGTGCCGCGCTGCACGAGTGCGCGCAGCGAGAGCACGTCCGGCGGTGCCAGCAGTGAATCTGGATTCGCGCTCATGTCACGCTCCGAGGACGGCAGAGCGATCGGTGCATGCGCATGGAGCACACCAGATCCTGGAAGAAGGTCGCGCGAAGTTCCACGACTCTTGCGCTGGACTTGGTCGTGGAACGTGGACATCGCGCGCGCACTCACTCGAGAACAGAGCATGCCGCGTGTGACTGCGCTGCGCCGCCACTACCTAGATCTGCTGCTTTGAATCGACAGTGCCGTGGATGTGAGAGAAAGAGCCTCTACTCGACCATGGTGCGACGCGCGAACTCGTGCACGTGCCTTGCATCACTCTCATCGAGAACTGGATGCCGCGTGACCGTCAACAAGCGTAATGCGATGTGGTTGTCAGAGTGGCCGCCCTTGGAAGTGCGCGCACGGCGAGTCGACGGAAGCTCCGTGGACACGCGTGAGCTCTGGTGGTTGTGGACGTTGACGCTGCTTCTCGCGCTCTGCGCGTGTCAAAGCTCAGGTGGGCCGTCACTCTCCAGGATCGCGACGGAGATCAACTCGACCCTCGAGCCCAATACGATCGTGCTCGCCGTGGGAGACGAGATCGAAGTGCGCTTTCCCTACGCGCCGACCTGGAATCAAGAGGTCGAGATCGTCGCCGACGGAAGTGCTTCTTTCCTGGTGATCGGTCGGCTGATCGTGGCGGGAATGTCGACGGGGCAGCTCAAGGAGGCGCTCAGTGGCGCATACGCGCCGGTTTTCGAGGGTCACGAACTCGACGTGGTCGTGAAGACGCGCGGTGCGCGCAAGGTGTACGTGATGGGCGAGGTGAAGGAGCCCGGCGAATTCGAGCTGGAGTCTGATCACCGTCTGACCGTGCTCGATGCGCTCGCGCGTGCGGGAGGCCCGCTCAAAGAGAGCGCTTATCTCGCGCACCTGCTGCTCGTCCGCTGGAGCGCCAGCACGGGCAAGCAATTGACCTGGACGATCGACGCGCGCGAGAAGTATTGGACGGGATCCGAGCCCGTGTACCTGCAGCCCTACGACCTCGTCTTCATCCCGAACACGCCGGTCGACGAAGTTGCGATCTGGGTCGACAACTACATCCGGCGCATGATTCCGTTCCCGTACCTCATCTATCCCAGCCCATGACAAGTGCGCTGCGAACATCGTGTCCGCTTCGTGGAGGCTCGCGTTGAACGAGTTCGCGGAGAGCGGCGAGCAGGACGGCGGCGCGACCGGACCGGATCTGCGCCTTCTATTGATGCGCGGCGTGCGGCGCTCTCTCGTGTGGGTGATCGTGCTGATCGTGCTCGGCGCGGCTCTGGGATTCGGCATCGGCCTGCTGCAGCCCAACCAGTACGTGTCGAGCGCCAAGCTCCTCTTGCGCATGGGCGCGCGCGAGCAGCTCACTTCCGAATCGTTGGTCGAATTCGACGGACGCCAGCGCGCTCCGTTGCCGACGATGGCCGACGAGCTGCAGATGCTCGCTGACGTGGCCATCTTCGAGC
The DNA here is from genome assembly GCA_031363505.1 of Planctomycetota bacterium. Lineage (GTDB taxonomy): Bacteria > Planctomycetota > UBA1135 > UBA1135 > JANLUN01. Next base: position 5,426 of record JANLUN010000787.1, read on the forward strand.
GCATGGCACGCGAGCTCGGGCCGCGCGTCGTCCTCGACATCGCCGATCCGACGCGCGACGACGGACCGCTCGTGCTCCTGCCCGTCCGCCTCGTGCATCGTCTGCAGGCTTACGTCTTCCGCAGCTTCGCCGAGCCCAGCACGGGTTCGTCAGTGGACGAGCTGCGCTTGGCCACCAAAGTGCTGAGGGAGAACACGACCGTCTCCAACGAACCCGGCTCCAGCGTGATCCTCGTGTCACACACGTCGAGCTCGCCCGAGAGAGCGCGTGACATCGTGCAAGCGCTGGCGCGCGCATTCATCGAGCGACATGGGAGCCAGTTCTCGATCCAGTCGCTGCTCGAGAGGAGTCGTACTCAGCTCGCGGACGCACTGAAGGCGCGCGACGAGTCGGCCAAGGCCTACGTCGAACAGGTGAGCCGGAGCGGGATCGTCGAGCTCGAAACGCAGGTCCCGCGGCTCGAGCTCGAGCTCGGCGCGCTCGAGAGCGGACTGTTCGCGGCACGCGTGCGGCGCGAGGAGATCGCTCGGTTGCGCACGTCGCTGTCGAATCGACTGAATGGGATGCCGGCCGAGATCGAGCTCCCGCGCTCCTCCGTGATGATCCCGAACGAGGAGTTCGAGACTCAGCTCACGCTCAAGCGCCTTCTTCTGGGACAGAAGCAGGAGATGCTCATTCAGAACCGCCCCTCGGAGGAGATGCGGCGTCGAGAGCGGGAGTTCGACAACCAGATCGCCAAGGTCGACCAGAAGCTCAAGGAGACGCCCAAGACCATCGCGCAGGGATCGGAGTTCCAGGAGAACCTCGGGCATTCCGCGCTGGAGGCGCGCATCGTCGATCTCGACGTCGAAGACGAAGCGCTGCCCGTGAAGATCGACTTGCTCGAGTCTCGGTTGAACACGAAGAGACTCGACCTGCGCGAGATCCAGAAACAGTTGCTCGCCGCGACCATGATGCGCAAGGACCTTGGTGCTGCTCGCGACGCCGACGAGAGTCGCTGCACACACCTGCACGAGCGTCTCTCCGTGCTGGAGGCTCTCGACAACGTCGATGCCCACGAGGGAGCGAATCTGCGCGTGCTCCAAGCGCCGACGCTGGAGCTCGAGAAGATCGGTCCGCGGCGCGGGGCGCTGCTCATCAAGGGCCTGATCGTCGGACTGCTCGCGGCGATCACGCTTGCGGTGCTGCGCCAGCGCTTCGAACGCCGGCTGTGTTACCCGGAGATCTTCGAGCGCGCGCGTGGCGTACCCGTGCTCGGAGTCGTCCCCCCGCTCGCGTCTCTGCGCCGCATGAAGCAGCGCGTTCCAATCGGAGGGAGCTGAAGCATGGCCCCGCGGAACAATCACGCGCCGACGAGCTCCGTGCGTCTGCTGGAAGAACTTCCGGGGATCGACGACGTCGTGTGGGCGACGATCACGCGGTTCGCGCACGCGCGTATCACGACGAGCTTGCTCTTCACCGCAGCCGAGAAGCATGCGGGAACATCCGTTCTCGCCTGTGCGACGGCCATCGGCCTCGCACGCCATCAGCGCGTCCCCGTGTGCCTGCTCGAGACGAACATCCGCCGTCCGTCCGTCGCCCGATACCTCGACCTCGAGAGCCCGGGCCTCAGCGACGTCCTCGACGGTCGCGCTGAACTCGAAGATTGTCTGCAAGAGCCGCGTCGCTGCCCGGGTTTGCTCGTGCTGAGCGCTGGGTCAGCACGCGCGCCGGTCTCGGGCGAGTTCACGACCGACCGCATGATGTCGGTGCTCGTCCGGCTGCAGCAGCGTTGCCAATACCTCGTCATGGATGCAGCGCCCGTGCTGGATCATCTCGAGTCGCGCCTCTTGCTCCGTCACGTCGATGCCGTGCTTCTCGTGCTGCGCGCGCGGGCGACACGTCGGAGTGACGCAGAACGCACGCACGACATCCTCGTGGAGAGCGGCACGCCCGTCCTCGGCTCGATCTTCAACGCGTTCAAGGCCGACGGTGATCTCGGTCGCGGCGGGCGCGCGCATCGATCATTCCCGAGCGCTGCACGTACGGAGCGGCCGCGCGCAAGCGTCGGGATCGAAGCGTTGCCGGCCCAGCGAGAAAACTTCGTGATCGCGACCAACGGCCACTCCGGCGAACCCGTCGTCGACGTGACCGCGGCGGTCGAGCGAAAGTCGGACGAGGCGCATCAGCGCGAGATCTCCATCCTCGAGCGGCGCATCGTGAAGCTGACTCTCTTGCTCGAGCAGACGGAAGCGGAAGTGCGCCGCATTTCTGCGCTGAGCGAAGTCGATCACGGGATCGCGTCAATCGACCCGGGCACACGAGGCACTTCGTTGCAGGAAGGGGCGCAGGCTTTCAGGATGTCCCTCATGCAAGAGATCTTCCAAGCCAATCTGGATCTCAAGGTGGCAATGGCGCAGCACGCGTAGCGCCCGAATACCGAGCATTCGGCCCGTGAATGGCGGACGCCCCCGATGGTGCCGCGTTCGTGGCTCGTGTCAACTTGTGCAGATGGAACGCCGAGTCACGCAGAGCACGGTCCCGGCGAACCTGCTCGGACGCGTGCGCAATAACCTGTGGCTGCTCGGCCAGTGTCGAGACTGGCGCACGTTGCGCGCCATGAAGCAGCGCAGCGCGGCCAGCGCAACGGACGTGCAGTCGCTCCGTCTTCGAGCGCTCGAGACTCCGATCCTCTACCGGCCGGGGACGAGCGACGTCTCGGTCGCGTGGGAACTCTTCCAGCAACGAGAATACGACTGCACGCGCGGCTGGAATTTCCCCACGGTCGTGGACTGCGGCGCGAACGTGGGCATGTTCCTGGCGTTCGCCGTGATGAAGATGGGCGGAAGGCTGCGCCGTTATGTCGGCGTCGAGGCCGATCGAGCTGCGTTCGAGATGCTGGAGCTGCAAGCCGACGCCGCGACGATTCCCGGTACGTGTCGGCTGTTCCACGGAGCTGTTTGGGATCACGACGGCGAAGTACGCTTCGACGATAGAGGACCCAGTTGGGGACGTCACGTGAGCGCTGGCGGCGCGGCGCGTGTGCGCGCCATGACGATCGAGTCGATCCTCGATGCGGCCGGTTTGGACGAGTGCGATCTCCTGAAGCTGGACATCGAGGGCGGCGAGCGCACGGTGCTTCCACGCATGAAGTCATGGGGCCCCCGCGTCCGCATGGTCGTGGCTGAATTGCACGATGGCCTCGAGTACGCGTGGTTTGCCGACATCGCCGAGAGCGCAGGCTTCGAGCCGTTTCCTCCCGGAGCGCTCTTTCGCGCGCATCCAAGCGCGATCCGCCGCCCGTAGGCGGCGCAGCGATTCACATCACGCCGTCGAACGCTCGCGCACTGTCGCGCAGGGGTCGGCGGTTGATCGCCACGACCGAGGCGAGCAGGCGCCTTAGCGAGCGCCGGTAAGCGGGATCGTCACGGCCCGCGTGTCGGAAGTGCACCAGCGCGTTGGCGGCGTCGGGCTCCGTGTCGGCGAGTTCAGCGAAGCGCGCCGGATCGCGCAGCCAGCGTCGGTGAACGGGCGTTCCTTCCATCATCGCGAAGCGGTTCAGCATCACGCGCTCGATGGAGTCGCGGTTCGCCTCGAGAAAGCCGGCCGACTGTGCGACGTCGTCGGCCGTCTCGTCCGGGTATCCGAGGATCATGGTCACGCGCATGCTGATGTCCTCGGCCGCCGCATCTTGGAGGAAGCGCTGCGTCGTCTCGAGCGTGGTGCCCTTGGCCATGCGATCGAGCACGCGCTGGCTCCCCGACTCGAGGCCCGTGGTGAGGCGCACCGCGCCCGCACGCCGCGCAGCACGCAGCTCGGCGCGCGACAGTCCGCACGGCTGGTCGCCGTCGACATGTACCGCGGCGATCCAACTCGGTGAGGACACGAGCCCCGGCAAACGCTCCAGCAGCGCGTGCCACACCGCGAGGTTCGAATTCAGCTTCAGGTCGGTCATCACGAAGCGGCTCGTGCCGTGTCGCCCCGACTGGACTCTCAATTCGTCCAGCACATGGTCGGGAGTGCGCGAGCGGAAGCGTCGTCCCGTGGCGCTGGTCACGTCCGAGCAGAACGCGCATGCCCCCCAGCCGCATCCGCGTCCGGTCACGATCGGCACCAGCGGCACGCTGTAGGACTCCCACGGAAAGTCGCGGTAGTCGGGGAAGGGCAGCGCGTCGAGATCCTCGAGCGGCGGCAGCGGCGCCGCGATCGGCGCGCCCGGGACCGATACACCCGGCATCCCGATCACGGGCTCCCGCGCAGCGAGCCTGCGCACCAGTTCGACCAGGATCGGCTCCGCCTCGCCGGCTGCGATCGCGGTCGGGCCGAGCGCGAGCCAGGCTTCGAGCGTGTCGCGATGCAACAGGTAGCTACCGCCGAACAAGAGCGGTACGTCGCGCCGCCGGCACTCCTCGGCGAGCACGCGACACGCATCGAAGTACAGCAGATAGGTCGACGTGAGAACCACGTCGTAGTCGCGCTCGAGCTCGGCGGCGACGAGTCGGCGAAAGCGTTGGAGCGCGCGACCTTGGAGCGGAGCCTGCCGATCCGTCCACGCGCGGCGGAGTCGCCGCACCGCATCGATGCGAGTGTTCGCGCTCCACTCGCGCAAGCGCGCCGAGGACAGCGCGAACGGACCCGGGCGCGGCTCCCGCACGACACCGGGCAATCCGCTTGCGAGCGGCGACAGCACGTGAACTTCGATCCCCGCCTCGCGCAACAGCGCGGCCAAGAGACCGATCGCGATCGTCGGATAGCGGGCGAAGTTGTTCAGGTCGACGAGCAGAACGCGCAGCGGGGCGAGCGAGATCATTCATGCCGTCCGTCGCGTGAGCAGCGCGCTGACGATCTTGGCGATGCCATCCACGCTGGTGAAGTCGGGATCGAACAGGGCTTCATCGGGGAGGACCACGCCGAACGTGGTCTCGATGTATCCGATCAGCTCCACGACGCCGATGGAGTCGACGTAGCCGTCCTCCCACAGGTTGATCTGCCGCGAGAAGTGATCGTCGTCGGCGCTCACGCGCGAGCGAGCACGCAGGAACGCCTCGACGCTCGCGGCCAATTCGTCGACGGTCATACGCGGTGCACGGTCCGCGCAGGACGGCGCGAGCAACTCTGGGACTGACAAGCGACCGAGCGACGCAGCAGCGCGATGGTGTTGACTGCCTGTTTGCGATCGAAGCATTTCAGGTCAGTCACTCCGAGTCCATCTTGCGGACCGCTCGACACGCCGGCGATCGGTGGTTGCACCCAACGCGATTCGTGGATGCAGGTATCGGGCAGTTCCGTGGCATCGTGCGGCTGCGAACGCGCTCACGCTCCAGGCAGCAAGGTCGAAGCTCGCGCGCTCTGCGCAGACGTCCCGGGGAAGCGTGTGCTGAAACGGTAGTGTCCGGCTCGCGTGAGTTCGCCGAGCGCGTGTGGATCGATTTCGAGGAGACTCGCGAACCGGCTCCTCAGGAACGCTTGATCGATCCCACGGTTCACGAGCAAGGCGAGTGTCCCGCCCGGCTCGCCCTCCACCGCAACCTGCGCCCTGACTTTGGGTCGCGCGAGAACGTATTCGGGGATGCGCTCGCCCAGCATGGCCCGCACGAGCTTCGACTTGCTGCCTGCTTCGCAAGCCAGCTTCGCGGGCAGCGCGGCGTACTCACGCGCGCAGAGCGCGAAGGGCTGCACCGTTTCGATCCCGAAGCGAGCGAAGATCCCGACTTCACGATCGCCGGAGTCGAGGCCTCCCACGAGGAAGCGCCGGATCCGGCTGCGATCGAGCGTCGGCAGTCCGAAATACTCGCGTCCCCGAAACTGAACCGGTGTGTAGTCGGCCATGAGCTCGTTCATCACGTCACCGGTCAACACCACCGGGCGCGGCCCAGTCGTGTGCAATGCTCCGATCGCTTTCCCGATCGCCGCGTTCACCAGGCCGCAGTGGACGTTGAAGTCGCGGTAGTCCTGCCCGTACACCAGCGCATCGTCGAGCAGCGCGAGGACTTCGTCCGGATGAGCGAGCACTTCGATGTGCGCGATGCCGAGCTCAGCGGCCACGCGCCGTGCAAAGAAGAGATCCGCTCCCGGCCCGGACTCGCGCGGATGCTTGAGCGCGAACGTCACCGCGCGCACATCGTCGAGGTGTTCGGCGGCCATCGCTGCAATCGTGCTGCTGTCGAGTCCGCCCGACAGCGAGACGTAGATCGGTAGGCCTTTCAGACGCTCCGCAAGCATTCGGAACGTTCGATCGAGCGCCGCGCGGATGCCGGTGGCGAACTGCTCGAGCGACCGCTTGGGGCGAAGCGCGTCGGGCCCCGCGCCGAAACGGAGCTGGCCCCAGCGGACGAGGTCGTAGCTCTTCTCGGCCGGGTGAACGCGGACGTAGTGGCCTGCCGGCACGCTGAACACGCTCTCGATCGGATGTCCGGTGCGCAGCAGATCGACCAAGTAGTTCGAGGTCTCGACGCGGTCGTCACAGATCGCGAAGAAGAGCTTGTGCACGCCGAGCAGGTCGCGCACGAGCAGGTCGCTTCCGTCGCCGTCGCGTTCGTGGAGCGCGAAGTGACCGGTGTGATCGGCGACGACGCGTGCTGGGTCGCCCGCGCTCCTGAGCGCCATCTGCGCCACCGGATGACCGTCGCGGAAGAGCACGGGCTCGAAGAGACTCACGCGTGTCCTCCTCGGGCGAAGACCGCGGCGGCCTTGTCCAACATCCCGTCGGTGCACGTGAGCGCGATCCGGAAGTGCCCACGATGTTGGAACATCGGCGCGGGCAGCACGAGCACGCCCGCGTCGGCGAGTCGTTCGGCGTGCGCCCAATCATCCTTCTCGGGTGTGCGCGGATAGAGGAAGTACGTCGCGTCCGAAGGAACGACCTCGTAGCCGCCCTCGCGCAGCGCCTCCAAAGCGAGCTTCCTGCGTGCGCGCAGGACACTCCAGTCGGGTGTGTACGCGAGCAAGTCACCGAGCGCGAGCTGCATCAGCGCCGTCGGCGTGCAGAAACCCATCACTCGACAGAGCTTCTCCAGCGTCTCGATGAACTCCATGCGCTCCGGCAGCGCGGGCGGAACGGCGACGTAGCCGATGCGCTGGCCCTGGATCTGCAAGCTCTTGCCGAACGAATGGATCACGCACGTGCGTGGCCAGATCGACGCGGGCGATACGAACGCGTGCTCGTCGAAACGCACGTCGCGGTGACACTCGTCGGAGATCAAGAGTGGGGGCACGGGAACATTGCGCAAGAGATCCGCGAGACCGCGCAGCTCCGTCTCGCTGTGCAGCAGTCCAGCAGGATTCGCGGGCTGCATGAGCAGCACCGCCACGGTGCGCGGACTCAGAGCGGCCGCGATGGCCGCGAGGTCGAGCCGCAACGTGATGGGATCGACGGGAACGAGGCGCGCCACGAGGCCCAGGTTCTCGAGATACAGCGGGTAATCGAGCCAGCACGGAACTGGGACGATGACTTCGCCTGGGCCGTGCTCGCGCAGCGCGCGAAACACAAGGTTGAGCGCAGCCATCGCGCCCGGCGTCATGACGACTCCGCGGAAGTCGAAGTGCAGACCGCTGGACTTCGACAGATGCTCGGCAACCAACCGGCGGGTGACCGTCGCGCCTCCGTAGGGTGTGTATTGGAGGCCGAGCTCGCCCGCCTTCTCGAGCGCGCGTTGGATCGCTGCGACCACTTCGGCCGCGGGTTTGCCGTACGCGTTCGCATAGGCGAGGTCCGCCAGACGAGGGCCCGCGCGGAGCACGGTTTTCCTGCGCAATTCGTCGAAGCGGTGCTGTGACGCCAGCAGGTTCTCGAGGGCAGGAGTGAGAGTCACCGCGAGAGCGCCCTCCGGTCGATCTTGCCTGATGGAGTGCGCGGCAATTCCTCGTGCACCTCGACGACTCTGGGGACCATGTACGCCGGCATGCGTGCGCGGCAGTAGTCGAGCAGCGTGCTCGTCGTGAACGCACGCGGGTCCGCCGGAATCACGTGCGCGACGATGGCGGCACCGGACCACTTGTCGGGGCGCCCGTGCACGGCCACCTCGGCCACGAGTTTCGAGTCGTGGATCAGCTCCTCGACCTCGTCTGGACTGACACGGTAGCCGTAGCTCTTGATGAGCCCGTCGCGACGCCCGACGAAAAACAAGAAGCCGGCTGCGTCGCGCCTGACGATGTCTCCGGAGTAGACGACGGTACGGCCCGAACTCGGGTCGTCCGGGTCGGGTC
>JANLUN010000797.1:0-7018 GCA_031363505.1 Planctomycetota bacterium
CGCGGCTTCCGCGACATGATCGATGTGCTCGGCGCCGTTGCACGTGATCTTGATGGGCTTGTCCATGTCGATGAGTACGTCGTTGAAGTACAAGATCACGGACTCAACACCTTCACCGTCGATCACGATCGAGTTGGTGGCGCGATCGATCGTCGCTTTCACGAACGCCGTACCGCTGCTGTCGAAGGGCGGCACTTCGACCCAATAGGCCTTGTTGGGGAGCGGCGCGCCGGGCACCAAAACGATGCTCGATGGGTTTGAGGCTCGCGGGTGATCTTGGATCCACGCCCAGATCTCGTCTTCCGTCCCCTCGGGTTTGATGACGCAGTTGTTGTAGCCGGCCTTCTCGACCTTGTCGGCGAATGCGGTCGCACCTGAGCCAGCGCCCGCGAAGAACGTCGGCAGATTCTTGAAGTTGTCGCACGCCGTCTCGCCAGCATCGCCGGATCGACCGATCACACCAGCGAATCGATCCGGATATCGCGAAGCGATCGTCAGCGCGGCCGCAACGCCTTCGCCGCGACCTGCAAGATAGATGCGGTCGTAGTCGAGCGCGTACGCACGCGTGAGCTCCTTCAACACGGTCAACAGGTTGCCGACGCCGCCCGGCTTATTCGCGCCACCGGTCTCCGTCCACATCGCGGGGTCGTCTGGCATCGGGCACGCAGCCAGGATCGCGCCGTCCCGCACTACGTTGGCGATCCACTTTTCCGTGATGTGAGCTTCCGGCTTCACCCCCTTCTCGGGGATGCACAGGATCAACGGATACGCCTGCTTGTGGTTGTACTTCGTCGGCGTATAGACGGCGTACTCGAGCTTCGCGCCTTCCCCGTAGAACGGCACGGGGACCGTGAACGCGGCGACCTTCCCCTTCTTGATGCCCTTCGCGTCGTAGCCGAACGATTGCCAGAGCGAACGGCCCAGGTCGGCGGTCAGCGAGAGCGGATCGCGCCCCTTCAGCTTCTTCTTGATGCGGTCGAGCTCATCCGCAACCCCGGCCGTCGCTTTGTCGATGCCCTTGTTCGCTTGCTTCGCCTCCGTGAACGCGGCGAGCTGCTTCCCCAGCGACTCGTGATCGCCTGACTTCAGGAGCTCCTCCGCGACAGGCAACCCGAGCGCCACGCACGGGACGAAAGCGAGAAAGGCGAAGCCCAAGGCGCGCTGAATTCTGTTCGACATGACGCTGTTAGTTTCCGAGGGTCAAAGGGTTGCCGAAGTCCTCGACGAGGTGATCGGCTCCGGTCGAATCGCACGGAGTTGCGCGAGCCCCCATCCGCGCCAAGCTGGAACGGGTGCAGGATCGCTGTCGAGCAGCGCGCGGAACACCGTGAGCGCACTGCCATAGTCCCGGTTGTCGAGCGCATTCTGGCCCAGGTGAATCGCGGCGTCGACCGACCCTTCGCTGAGCGCCGCTCCGAACCAGCGCGCGGCGATCGTGTCACGGCCCAAATTGCTCTCGACGCGTCCGCGCTCGAACGCGAGCCGCGCTCGTTCGCTCACGTCGATTGCGCGGCGATCTAGCGCGGCGTCGAGCAGCGGGACCGCTTCTTGGTCGCGGCCGGACGCGCGCAGAACACGCGCGAGCGCGAGTGTGAACTCCGGGCTCGGCGACGAGTCGTACAGAAAGCGCGCGAGAGCCTCCGCCGTCGTCAAGCGTCCTGCTCGAACGTCCTCGTCGACCACGTCGACCGCGCGTTTCTGGCGCGTGGATCGGAGCTCGCCGTCCACCGCGGCGATCGCTTCGCGAAACGCGCGGACGCGCAGCGGCCCGGAGACGAGATGGCGCGCGGCCATCCACGCCTCACCCGGCACGAACTGGATCGCGGCGCCGGGATCCGGAACCGTCAGCGCCTTGTTGCCCGCGAGCGCGGCCAGCTCGGCACGCAAGAGGCGCGCGCGAAAGATCGCGGGACGATCGCGGAGCGTCTTGGAGTCGCGTTCGCGCCCGCCTGCGAGCTCGTCGAGCTCTTTCCACTGCGCGCGAAAACGATCCGAGCCGGGCGTGAGTCCGCGCAATTCGTCGAGCGATCTCCACGTCGCGGTCCAATCGTAGCGCTCCGCGTTCGGCGGGCGCTGAGCAGCGATCGAGATCCCTGCTGCCGTGGCGCTCGCGACGCTTCGCGATGTGAGGTGCACCACGAGCGCGCGCGACCCAGGCCAGATCCTTGCGGTCGCCATGGGCGACAGAACGAGCCAAGCGAGAAGCGCTGGCGCGATCGTCGCTACGCGATCCATCGCACCTCGCCCTCGTCCGTACGTGCCCGTTCCACCCGGCCGATGCGAAGCACGCCTTCGCCGCGCGACGCCAAGGATTCGGTCACGAACGCCTCGTCGCTCGCGTCGACGAAGAGGACCATCCCGATCCCCATGTTGAAGTCACGATAGGACTCGTCTTTCGAGACGCCGCCCTGCGTGCACAAGAACCGGAACAGCGCGGGAACCTGCCAGCTCGAGCGATCGATCCACGCGTCGTGCGCGCCGAGCACGCGCGGCACGTTGTCGACGAGACCTCCGCCCGTGATGTGCGCCATCGCCGCGATCTTGTTCTGCTCCAAGAGCGGCCACAGCAACGACAGGTACGAACGATGCGGCGCGAGAAGAGCGTCCTTGAGGCTCGTCCCTTCGAGTTCCGGCGGACTCGCATCGAGTTCGAGTCCGAGCTCGTCGAACACGATCTTTCGCGCGAGTGAATATCCGTTCGTGTGCAGGCCGGCCGAGCGCAGTCCGAGCAGCACCTGACCCGCGCGCACGCGGCTCCCGTCCAAGATCCTGTCGCGCGCGACGGATCCGACGATGAACCCGGCCAAGTCGAAGTCGCCGACGGCATAGAGTCCCGGCATCTCGGCCGTTTCGCCGCCGAGGAGCGCCAGCCCGTTCTCCGCGCACGCATCGGCGCAACCACGGATCAGATCGGCGACGACCAGCGGCTCCATCTTTCCGACGGCCACGTAGTCCATGAAGAACAGCGGCCGCGCTCCCTGCACGAGGATGTCGTTCACGCAGTGCTGGACCAGATCGCGCCCGACCGTGTGGTAGACCTTCGCTCGCTTGGCAACCTCGAGTTTGGTGCCGACACCATCGGCGCTCGCGACGAGCACCTGACCGCCGCAGCCGACGAGCGCGGGATCGAAGAGCCCACCGAAGAGGCCCACGTCGCCGATGACACCCGGCGTGAACGTCTTGCGGATCGCGCTGGTGGCTCGCTCCACCGCCTCGTACTTCTTCGAGATGTCGACACCCGCGTCGCGGTATCGGTCGTGAGTGGACAAGCTCAATTCATTCCTCGCTGTGGAGTCACGCGCAAGCTGCTGCGGGAAACCGAATACGCCCCGCAGGATAGCGTCGCGCCGGCCGAGCGCCGAGCGGAGATTCGGCCGAAGCCGAGTAGCTCATCGGTCCGCGAGCCAATCGAGAATGCGCGGCCCGTTGTCGAAGCCTAGCTTCGCCGGCAGCCGCTCGATGTCGAACCACGCGGCATCGTCCGCGTCGTGCCCTGGACGAAGCGCACCGCCGATCGGCCGGCAGAGGAAGACCGCCAAGTTCGCGGGCTTGCGGGCATCCTCTGGAATGAAAAGCAGATCGATCAGCTCCACCACTTCGACCTCGATGCCGGATTCCTCGCGGATCTCGCGCGCGGCCGTCTGCGACGGCTGTTCGTCGAGTTCCTGGTAGCCCGCGGGAAGTGCCCAAGAGCCGCGGTACGGCTCGATCGCGCGGTGGATGAGCAGCACGCGTCGGGCTTCGTCGACCACCAATCCGGCGGCCGCCGACGCGGGGTTCTCGTACAGCACGAACGTGCAGGCGGGACAGCGCTGTCGTTCACGCCCCTCGACGTGAGCCGAGGTGAGGAGCGCCCCGCACAAGGGACAGTGTTTGGCCTGGCGATGCCACACGGAGAGACGGCGGCCCTGGGCGGAGCATTCTCCCAAACCCCGCGTTGCCCTAAACTAGGTCTCCATCACGCGCGCGGCAACCGGGGCGACTCGGATCCGCGCGCGCGCCGTCCTCCCGCGCGCCCGGGCGCCTGCGCCCCCGCGCCCCCGCGAACGGGAGAGTCGACCACCCGCATGCAATCACTGCTCCTGCTCGGTAGCACCGGTTCGATCGGCACGCAGACGCTCGATCTCCTGCGCACCCATCCGGGCCGGCAGCGCGTCGTCGGTCTCGCTGCCTCAAAGTCCGTCGAGATCCTCCGCCGTCAAGTCGACGAATGGCGACCGAAGTTCGTCGCCCTCAGCGACCCGGCCGCCGCGGACCGATTGCGACCGTCGCTCCCGGAGTCCGTGCACCTCTTCAGCGGACCGGATGCGCTCGAACGCATCGCGCTCGAGGCGGAGTACGACATCGCGCTCAACGGCGTCGTGGGAGCCGCGGGACTGCGTCCTTCGCTGTGCATCCTACGCCGCGGCCGCACGCTCGCCCTCGCGAACAAGGAGTCGCTCGTGATGGCCGGAGCGCGCTTGATGGCGGTCGCGTCCGAGCACGGTGCGACGATCCTGCCCGTCGACAGCGAGCACTCGGCCATCTTTCAGTGCCTGCGCGGCGAGGACATCGGACGCGTCCGCCGCATCCTGCTCACCGCCAGCGGCGGGCCGTTTCGCCAGAGCTCTTCGGAGGAGATGTCGAAGGCCACGCCCGCAATGGCGCTGCGACATCCGAACTGGAGCATGGGCCCGCGCATCACAGTGGGCTCCGCGACCTTGATGAACAAGGCGCTCGAAGTGATCGAGCTCCACCACTTGTTCGGTTTGGAACGTGAACGGATCAAGGTCGTGATCCATCCTCAATCGATCGTGCACTCGATGGTGGAGTTCGTCGACGGATCGGTGATGGCGCAGATGGGGCCGCCTGACATGCGCGGCCCTATTCATTACGCGCTGAACCATCCGGACCGCGCGCCGACCACACTGCGCGGATTCGACATCGACTTGTTCCAGAGCCTCACGTTCGAGGAACCCGATGTGCGACGCTTCCCGGCGCTCGAACTGGGATACCGTTGCGTCGACGAAGGATCGGACTCAGGCAGCGTGCTGAACGCGGCCGACGAAGTTTCCGTCGAAGCCTTCTTGAAGCAAGAGATCCAATTCCCCGACATTTCGCGCATCAATCGCAGCGTGCTCGACCGCCGCCCGGGTCTCGACCAAAGCGTCGAGGACCTGCTCGAAGCGGATCGAGTCGCGCGCGGGCTCGCGCGGACCGAGGTGCAGGTCCTCGGCTCGCGCATCTAGCCCACCGAATCACGACCAACAACGATGGACCACACGCTCCTCGAAATCTGGCGCTACACCCAAGTGGTCCTCGGGATCAGCTTGGTGATCTTCGTCCACGAATCCGGTCACTTCCTCGCCGCGCGCCTCTGCAAGGTGCGCGTCGAGATCTTCAGCCTGGGATTCGGTCCGAAGCTCTTTGGCTGGCGACGCGGCCCGACGCTGTACCAGATCGCGGCGCTGCCGCTCGGCGGATTCGTGAAGATGGCCGGCGAGGATGCGAGCAGTGAAGGCCGGCGCGCGGCGTCCGACGAGCTGCCGAGCAAGTCCGTCGGACAACGATTCCTGATCTACTCGGGCGGCGTGCTCGCGAACATCGCGTTCGCGCTGCTCGTGTTCCCGTTCATCCTGGCGGTCGGACTGCCGACCGTCGAACCCGTCGTCGGTCCGCCGATTCCGGGCAGCCCGGCGTGGCACGCGGACCTCGAAGCCGGCACGCGCGTGCTCTCGGTCAATGGAGCGCCCGTGACGGGATTCCTCCAGATCACAAGCGAGGTCGCGCTGGGTTCGCCGGAGGCGGTCACGCTGCGCATCGAGCCGCCGGGCGGTGAAGTGCGCGACGTGCACCTCGTCCCGATGTATTCGGAGAACGCCGGCGTGTACACGATCGGCGTGACGCCGCCGCTCGATCCGAATGCGACGATCGCCGTGCAGGAAGGATCCCCGGCCGCGAACGCCGGACTGCGTGCCGGCGACCGCGTGCTCGACGTCACGAGCGCGCACACCGCGTTCCCGGAGCCGAGCCCCGCGGACTTGCGCGCGCGCGGCGAGCAAGCCGCGTTCGCGCACGCGATCGCCGAGCGTCTCTATCTCGCCGCGCGCGAAGGCCGCCCGTTCCACGTGCGCGTCGAGCGCGACGGCTCGCCGCACGAGTTCGATCTGATCGCGCAGCCCGCGCCGGAGGCCGAGCGCCCGATCCTCGGCGTGGCACCGGTCGAGAACCACGTCATCGATTTGCGCAGCTCACCTGTCGTCACACGGATTGGCCTGCACAAGGACGACCGACTTCTCGACGTGAACGGCGTCGAGATCCTGCGGACCATCGACTTGCACCGCGCGCTCGCGCTGCCGTCGGACGCGCTGCGCATGCGCGTGCTGCGCGACGGCTCCGTGCTCGAGCTCTCCGCACCGGCGCTCGCGAAGAACGAAGCGACCGAGCTCGCCGACGACATCGCGGTCTCGAACGACGAAGGCGGAACCCGCGTGCGCGTGTATCCGGGGTCGGCGGCCGAGGAAGCGGGGCTCGAAGACGGCGACCGCATCCTGCGCATCGATGGCGCGCCGATGAACCGGTACAAGGACATCCAACTCGCCGCGCAAGGCGCCGAGCGCGACCACGCGCTCACGCTTTCGATCGAACGGGTTTCGAGCACGGGCACTCCCTCGTTCCGCGAGATCACGATCGCCCCGCGGCCGTGGCATCAGCTGTGGACCGGCATGGGCGTGATCGATGCCGAGTACATCTACAAAGCCGACGGTCCCGTCGCCGCGGTCAGCGTCGGCGTCCGCGCGTCGTGGAAATTCATGGAGGATTCGTGGCTCACGCTGAAACGGATCCTGTTCGGCCACGTGAGCAGCGACAACGTCGGCGGGATCATCACGATCGGCGTCGTGTCGCACAGCATGGCGTCGGCTGGACTCGCCAAGCTGTTCTTCTTCCTGTGCATGTTGAGCATGAACCTGGCGTTTCTCAACGTGCTGCCGATCCCGATGCTCGACGGCGGCCACTTGTTCTTCCTGCTCATCGAGAA